>CAJBVG010000253.1 GCA_903958995.1 uncultured bacterium
ATCTTCATCATATACAATAAATCCACCTGAACCTAACATTGTACCACTTACGAAACCACCTTCAGATAAGGACTCGTAGCTCATTAATCTATTTTCGCCAGTTGCTGTTTTCATAAATAGGTTAGCAGGCAAAATAGGAACTGAAGATCCTCCAGCAACTACCGCTTTTAAACGCTTACCATTTTTAATTCCACCGCAATATTTTTCTGAGTATAAAAATTCTTCAACAGGTAATCCAAGTTCAATTTCATAAACTCCTGGATTATTAATATGCCCACTTGCAGAAATTAATTTTGTACCTGTACTTCTACCGATACCAATTTTTGCATATTCATCTCCACCCATATTAATTACTGGCACAACCGATGCTAATGTCTCCACATTATTTACTACTGTTGGACAAGCATATAAACCTGCAATAGCAGGGAATGGTGGTTTAATACGAGGGTTACCTCTTTTGCCTTCTAAAGATTCAAGCAAAGCTGTTTCTTCTCCGCAGATATAAGCACCAGCACCAGGATGAACGTATAGATCTAAATCATATCCTGAACCTAATATATTTTTTCCTAACCATCCGTTTGCATAAGCTTCAGCAATTGCTTTTTCTAAAATGCGTAGTACATAGAAGTACTCACCACGGATATAGATGTAAGATGTTTTTGCACCTAATGCAAAACTAGCGGTAATCATTCCTTCAATTAATAAATGAGGAATTTTTTCCATCAAGTAACGATCTTTAAAAGTACCTGGCTCCGACTCGTCGGCATTACAAACTAAGTAACGAGGTACACCTTCTGGTTTAGCCAAGAAGCTCCACTTCATTCCAGTAGGAAATCCAGCTCCACCTCTACCTCTAAGTCCAGACTTTTTAACTTCTTCGACAACATCTTCAGGTGACATTGTTTTCAATGCTTTTTCTACAGATGCGTAACCGCCATTTTTGCGGTACACGTCATAGCCTTGTATTCCTTCGACATCAATATGTTCTAATAATATTTTTTTCGACATATTATTTCTTTTTTGCAATTACAAAATCTGCGAATCCAAATAGATCCCAGAATATACTTGGAATTATTTTTCCGTACTTCATTATATTATGAGGAATTTTAATTGGTATCATAAAAATATTTGGCCAATGTCTTCTCACTCCTCCGTTTACTACTTCAAAATTGTTTCTTAAAAACAAATTATACATTTCATGTAATGAGAAAATTCTCACATGTGTATGGTCATCAAAATAATTCAATGTCCCTTTCATTCTTGGCAATCGAGTTGATTTCATTCCAGGGAATTCTAAATAAAAATACCCTCCAGGTTTTAATTTACTCAATAGTTTTTCAACTACTTCATCACCATTTTTTAAATGCTCAATAACGTGAGCCATCATAATAAAATCAAAGTGGTTATCGGGAATAGAATCAAATTCTAAACTTTCTAAATTCACCTCATAGAACGCCTTTACTACTTTGAAATCATTCTCATCATTATTATAATTTTTATCTAAATCTAATCCGTGGTATTCACATAATGGGAACCACTTTTTAGTTTTAGATGCTGAATGATTTCCTGCACCAATATCAAGTAGTACAAAACTCTTATTCTTAAAAAATTTATTTAGAAAAAAATACTTCGCTGGCAATGCTAACTTTCTATACATATTAAATTGTATCTGTATAAGAACGTTGTCTGTTTTCTGCTTTCATTTTTTCTATCATGGTATCTACTTTCCCGTCAGTTAAATTTTCGAAATAGTCTTTACCACATTGTAACATTGGTGCTGTTCCGCAAGAGCCTAAACATTCTACTGCTTTTAAAGTAAACATGCCGTCACTTGTTGTTTCACCAACTTTAATATTTAATTTTTTAGATAGATATTCTACTAATGCCTCTCCACCATTAATTGCACATGGTCCGGTATGGCATACTTCTAAAACACATTTACCAACTGGCTTTAAATTGAACATCGAATAAAACGATGCTACTTCATAAACTTCAATTGGTTTCAATTGCAAAACTGTTGCAACGTAATCCATCGTATCAGCACTTAACCAACCACCAAATTCAGCTTGCGCTAAATGTAATACAGGAATCAATGCCGATTTATGTTTGCCTTCTGGATATCTGGCAACCAAATTCTCGATGATGTCTAATGTCTCTTTAGAAAATGTCGTACTCATTGTATTATCTAAATAATTTTCAATTTTAATTATGCGTCTAATTCTCCTGCAATCACATTCAAACTACTCATCGTAACGATAGCGTCTGATAGTAATTGGCCTTTCACCATTTCAGAGAATGCTTGATAAATTATAAAGCATGGTCTGCGGAAGTGTAAGCGGAAAGGAGAACGACCTCCTTCAGAAATTAAATAAAATCCTAACTCACCATTTCCACCTTCTACAGAATGGTAAACTTCAGCTTTAGGAATATCTACTTCACCCATCACAATTTTAAAGTGATAAATTAAAGCTTCCATGTTGTTGTATACATTCTCTTTTGGAGGAAGATAAAATTCTGGAACATCTGCATGATAAATGCCTTTAGGTTCTTTCTCGAATTTCGCTAAGGCTTGTTCAATTAAACGAACACTCTGCCATATCTCTGCGTTACGAACTAAGTAACGATCGTAAGTATCACCTTGAGTTCCTACTGGAACTTCAAATTCAAATTCTTGATATGATGAATAAGGATTCATCGCACGAACATCATAATCAACACCAGCGGCTCTTAAGCAAGGACCAGTAAAGCCATAGTTCAATGCATCTTCTGCACTAATAGGCCCTACATCTCTAGTACGATCAATAAAGATTCTGTTTCTATCAAATAGGCTTTCAAATGATTTCATAATTGCTGGAAATTCATTCAAAAACTTTTTAAGTTTTGCAATTGATTTATCGTTAAAGTCTCTTTCGAAACCTCCAACGCGTCCGAAGTTTGTGGTTAAACGTGCACCACAAATTTCCTCGTAGATTTCATAAATTTTTTCACGCTCTTGCATCAAATACAAGAACCCTGTAAACGCACCAGTATCTACACCTAGAATACCATTACATATTAAGTGATCTGAAATACGTGCTAATTCCATGATGATAATTCTCATGTAGTCTACGCGTTTCGGAGTTTCAATATTTAGTAATTTCTCTACTGTTAAATGCCAACCGAAATTATTGATTGGTGAAGAACAATAGTTCATTCTATCTGTAAGTGGTGTGATTTGATAGTAAGGTCTGTGCTCCGCAATTTTTTCAAATGCACGGTGAATATAGCCGATGGTCGATTCTGCGCTTAAAATCTTTTCGCCATCCATCTCTAAAACATTTTGGAACACACCATGCGTTGCAGGGTGAGTAGGACCAAGGTTTAGCGTGGTGGTTTCTTTTTCTAACGAATCGTCTCCTAACTGAATATGAGCCATAATTATTTCTATTTATTATCTACCGAAGTAGCTATCGTTTTTATCAATTCTGTTTGGGTCTTCTAATGGATATTCTTTTCTCATTGGAAAAGCTACCATATCATCAACATTTAAGATGCGTTTCAAATTTGGATGTCCATCGAAAATAATTCCGAAGAAATCATAGGTCTCACGTTCTTGCCAATTTGCTGATTTATATAACTTGCAAACGGTAGGAATGTGTGGATTAGATTCCGGTAAGAAAACTTTTAAACGTAACCTGAAATTAGACTCCAAACTATGCAAGTGATAAATCACAGCAAGTTGTTTATTGTCTGGATAATGAACTCCACATACATCCGTTAAAAAGCGAAAACGATAATTATCGTTTTCATTTAAATACGTTAAAATAGGAAGGAGTTGTTCTTTAGTTGTAGTAAAGGTTAATAACCCATAAGGTTCTACTACGTTTTGTACAGCTGAGCCAAACTTCTCTTGTAAGTCGGTCAACAAACTATCTTTATCAATCTGTATCATTATTGAATTCCGTATTGAGCCATCAATTCTTGGTACTCTGGTAAATTTCTTCTTCTCATTGGTTCTACTTTCACCAAGTCCTGAATACGATTTAATCCATCGATAATTGCTTCCGGACGAGGAGGGCAGCCTGGCACATAAACATCAACAGGGATAATCTCATCGATACCTTGCAAAACGCTGTAAGTATCAAAAATACCACCCGAAGACGCACAAGCTCCAACGGCTATTACCCAACGGGGCTCTGCCATTTGTAAATAAACTTGTTTTAATACAGGACCCATTTTTTTAGAGATGGTACCCATCACCATTAATAAGTCTGATTGGCGAGGTGAGAAACTTGGACGTTCTGAACCAAAACGTGCGATGTCATAATGGGAACCCATGGTTGCCATAAATTCAATTCCACAACAAGAAGTTGCAAAAGGTAATGGCCACAAGGAGTGCGAGCGGGCAAGACCAACCACTCTATCTAAACGAGTGGCAAAATATCCTTCTCCTTCAATGCCCTCTGGGGCTTCAACAATTTTTATGTCGCTCATAGTACTAATTTACTAATCAAAAAAACGAACATCTTGCTTGATGCAGGACGCGCGGCAAATCTACAACAAATAATGATTTCAAAAGTTTAAATAAAGAAAATATCCCTTATTTATTCCCAGTCTAAAGCACCCTTTTTAATGATGTAAACAAAGCCTGCTAATAGGAGTCCGATAAACACGAACATCTCCATTAAACCTTGCATTCCCATCTCTCTAAAGTTAACCGCCCATGGGTACATAAAGATGACTTCCACATCGAATAATACGAATAAGATTGCCACTAAAAAGTACTTAATAGAAATCGGCGCACGTGCGTCACCCTGTTGCTCAATACCACATTCGAAAGTCTCCAATTTGTCTTTAGTTTTACGCTTCGGACCAACTAGGTGTGTTGCTAACATGGTTAAACCTACAAAGCCAATTGCCGCTAATAACTGAAGAACGATTGGGAAATAATCGGAAGGGAGAAAATTGCTTTCCATAATATTAAAATTAAAAAATCCTCAGTAATCTTCTTACTGAGGATACAAATGTATGATTTATTTTAATCCCGATAAAACGTCTTTTGCTTGTTTATCATTCGGGTCAATTTCTAAGACTTTTTGCCAATAGGTTTTAGATGTTGCCTTATCGTCTGCAACACTGAAGTAGTAGTCGCCCAAGTACTTATATGATTCTATCAGATCTTTACCTGATTTTTTAATATCATACTTAGGGTCTGCTAAAGTTAATTCGATGAACTTCTCATAGTATGGCTTAGCCATTCCATCATTTTTCTGATCAGCATTGTCAATTCTATAGTTATTACGACCTCTATATAACCATGCTGTAGCGAAGTCTGCTTTTATGCCAATTAGGCTTGCAAAGGCAGTATCCGACTTCACAAATTCACTTCCGAAATAGTATGCTCTACCGATATAGAAATAATCAACTGGTGCTGCTTTAACATCAACAATTTTCTTTTCATATGATTCTGCAGCTAACTTGTATTTCTTTTGCGAGAAATAAGCATCTGCCAAATCTCCATAAAGCTCTTTCGTAGTAGTATCCATACTGATCGCTTTAAGAATGTTCATCATACCTAACGAGTCAAGCTTGTTTTTAACTTGTAATTTACCTAAGTAAGAATAGTCAGTTGATAAGATCTTACGTGGGTTCATGGTGAAGAATTTGTTCATCGCCATTAATCCTGTTTTGTAATCTTTTGTTTCGTATGATGAGTAACCCAATAAACGATAGATAATATTATCTGATGAATCTATTGGAATAATTTGTTTGATTAAGTCTGCCGACTCTTGGTATTGTTTACCGATGAACAAAAATCTAGCATAACGCAATTGTGAACTTAACGATTTGTCGGTAAGATCCATGTACTTCTTATAGTTCTCAACCGCATTGTCGTATTTTTTTGCACTTAATTCTAACTCTCCATATTCTCTATAAATTGGAGGGTAATTAGCATCAATGCTAATTGCTTTTTCAAACGCTGCTTTCGCTTCAATATAGTTTAGCGCGCGAGTGTACAACTTTCCTGTACGTACGTGAGCGTTTGTATAGTTTGGATTAATTTTTAATGCTTCGTTATAATACTTCACCGCTTCCGAACCATTTGATTGTTCCATATAAACATCACCTATTGAAACATAAATTTCTGGACTCTTAGGATTAATTGTTTTTGCACGAGTTAAATAACTCAAGGCATCATTATAATTTTTCTTGCCAAGCTCAGCATAAGCATTACCAATATTCATTAAGGTATTGTAATCTTTCCCTTGAGTAAGTGTTACCGCTTTGTCGAAAGTAGTTTTCGCATCAGCATCATTACCCAAGTCGAACATAATTGAACCTTGTCCAACCAAGTTTAATGCTGAATTAGGATTTGCTTCCAATCCTTTATCGAAACAGATTTTTGCCGAATCGATTTTGTCTTGCTTGTAATATGCTTTCCCTAAGTAGAAATAATTATCAGCATCACCAGGATTCGTAGTAATTAATTCAGAAAATATTCTTTTTGCGGTTTCAAATTGTTCTACTTCAATTGCATGAATACCTTCTAAAGCTTTTTGTGCTTTTACGATAGATACTGAGCATAGAATTACAAAAATTCCTAAAACAATTTTCTTCAGTTCGTTCTTCATCTTTCTTATATTTATTATACTTTATTGACTAATTATTAATTCGTACTAATAATACGAATTGGGGCACTTGCAGGTAAAAGTCCTGCTTTTAAAAATATTTTTTGTCCTTTATCACTTGATATAAACGATGCAAATCCTGTTGCTAATCCAGCTCTTGGTTCTCTGCTAATTGTATATACACTTCTAATTAATGCATATTGTTTCGTTGCCAAGTACGCTTGATATGGCTGATAGAAATAATCATCGCCTAAATCTCCTGGATCACCTTTTATTCCTATTGTATTAACGTTCTTTTTAAAGAAAATAGTACTGGAGTCATCACGATCACTTATCCAATTCAAACCGATTATACCTATAGCTCCTTTATTTTTACCTACATATGTTATTACTTCTTCATTTGTTTTAAGTGCATAACCATTGATGTCTTTTTTGCCTACCAAATTGATCATGTACTGAACGGTGCTACTTTTAGAATTATCATACACAATGTTTATAGCACCTAAGTTCGATTTGTTATCGAGTTGGTTCCATTGTGTTTTATTTCCTCTAATAATTTCTCGCACATCGGCCAACTCTAATGTTGTATCGGTATTTGATTTGTTAATTATTAAAGCAATTGCATCTGTTGCAATTTTATTGGTTCTCGGGGTAATCTTTAATTTTGCGAACTGTGCTAATTCCTCGGCATTTAACTCACGAGGAAGTACAATCATTTGTACGCTATCGTTTAAGAATTGATTAATGACATCCGTTTCTGGTAGATATGCAATTTGAACATCGGCTTTCGGATAAATGGTTTCGAAAACTTGCTCTTGAGAATCAATCACTGGTAATAGGGTTTCATCTGAAGCAATACGAACGTCGCCACTCGTTGTGGTATTTAATACTTTCCCATTTTTATCGTGTTCGGTACAAGAAACAATACCTCCCATTACAAGAACGAGTAGAGCGAAGTAGTTAGTTTTCATTGCGTAATTTGTATTTAATAACCGAGCGATATAAACGAAAAAAGGAATAGACAATGAAAACACTGCCTATTCCAATTTTTATATTTTTTGAATAATCTGCTAAAAAGTTGGGTATAAATATCAGTGCAATTCCTATTAATGTGTATAACACACCCATTAATATACCAAACACTAATAATACTTTATCTCTAGCATTCACTTCAATAATTATTACATTAATTTGAAGTTCACCGGAACATTATATTGAACACGAACTGGGCGTCCATTTTGTTTTCCTGGTGTAAATCTTGGTAGCGATTTGATTACGCGTCTTGCTTCTTCATCGCAACCACCACCAATTCCACGCACAACTTTCACATCAGAGA
Organism: uncultured bacterium; assembly: GCA_903958995.1. Lineage (GTDB taxonomy): Bacteria > Bacteroidota > Bacteroidia > Sphingobacteriales > Sphingobacteriaceae > CAJBVG01. The sequence goes on from CAJBVG010000253.1 coordinate 7,945, forward strand.
TATTTCCATCTTTTTCTACTACGAAGCTGATGAATACTCTACCTTCAATGTTATTTTCACGAGCAATTGCTGGGTACTTTGTATTTTTTCCAATGTATTCAATCAATGCTGATTCTCCACCTGGGAATTCTGGTTGTTGTTCTACGGCTAAGAACACTTGTTCTTCACCAATCACATCACCTGTTCCATCTTCTAATCCACTTAAATCAACATCTGCATTTGGATCACCTTCAACTGTAGTTTTACCAGCGTCAACGTCTTGTAATTTATCTTGTGTTGGAGGTGGTTCATCTGGCACTTCCGCATCCGGTTTAATCTCTGGTGGAGTAAACTTAATAGTCGACTTCAACGGAGGTGGAGGTGGAGGTGGAGGTGTTGCAGGTTGGTTTTTATCCACTGGAGGTGGTTCTTCAAGGTCTGTTGTATTGTTTACCAATACTACCTTTTCTTCCGGAATTGCATCAGAAATTAATTTGATAATCAAAGGTGCACTTACTGCTAATGTAAAAAGCACAATTGATAGAACAATTCCTAAGAATGCATTTCTTGGGTATAGGCGACGGATCTCATAGGCCCCGTATTCTTGGTTTCTACCCCTGAATACTAGGTCGATCCATTTACTATCGTATAAATCTATTTTACCTGCCATGTTCTAATTACTATTGACTATAAAGGAGTCTTTGTTAACATTTCTACTTCCATTGGGGTGATGTCTACAATTGCATAACGTCCAATGTTGCAAATATTCATTTCGTCCAGTATGTCTACTAAATTTTTATACTTAGAGTCGTCGTTTGCTTTGATAACGACAATTAAACCATCTTTAAATGCTTTAATTGCACCAACTTTTTCTCTAAATTCTTCTTCTTTTATTTTATTGGATTGTAATTGTTCCTTATAGATTGCGATTGAATCTACACGGTCATTACGCATGCGGTTTTCTTTCAAAAGTGTTGCACGGATTCCAGCTTTACCAAAATTGGTAACAAGCGGTGTTCCGGGCTCACCTGTTTTAGCATCAACAAAATAGTAAACTACTTTATTGTCTTTTGTCAGAAGGATTGTCATTGCCTGTGATGCCTTGATTTTAGTCTTTTCATCATCAGTTAAATTCTCATCCTTTACCGGCATGTTTATTTCCATGGTTTGTGGCTTGTTCATCGATGTTGTTAACATGAAGAACGTAATTAAAAGGAAGCCTAAATCCACCATCGGTGTAAAGTCAACTCTCGTCGACATTTTCTTACCTCTGACTTTCTTGCCTTTTTTACCGCCACCCCCACCGGTGTCTATATCTGCCATATCTTATCTAATTAAATTAGAAAACATTAATTTTAATTGTCAGCTTTTTCTAAGCTTGTAATAAAGTTGAAACGGTTAACTTTCTTATCTTGTAATGTAGCAATCACTTGCTTTACTACAGGGTAACCAGCTTCGCCATCACCTTTTACGGCAACACGTAAGTCTTTGTTTGTATAACGCGCTTGCAAAACCCAATCTGCTAATTCATTATTAAGTGAATCGCTAGGAATTCCTTCTTGTTTATAGCTTTTACGCTTCTCTGCATCCATATCTAAATATGAACCAAGTTGTTTTATCGACACCCCAAATGAACTCAATAATGAAAATGCTTTCTTTTGATCAGGTGTAAATGTCAACTTATATTTTTCAGCCATTTTCTCTAGTAAAGTGATTCTGTTTTGGTCACCATCCATTGAAAAATAAACTTTAGAATCCTTATCGATTGTTAATAATAAAATATCTGTCTCAGGAAGCTTTATTTCAGAGATTGATGATGGTGTTGTCACCGTCACGGGCTCGTCTGCTTTAAACTTAGTTGCCAACATAAAGAACGTAAGTAGCAAGAAGGCTACGTCGGTCATTGCCGTCATATCAACTACTGTGCTCTTACGAGGTATCTTTACTTTTGACATTATTATGAGTTTAAATATTCAGTATTAAATATCTTATTTGTGTTTTGCTGCAAACGTTTGAATTACACTGTAACCAGCTTCGTCGATCGCATAAGTGATCGCGTCAATTTTACTTGTAAATACGTTGTACATAATTGTTGCTAACGCTGAGTTACCAATACCTAAAGCTGTATTAATTAAGGCTTCAGAGATACCGTTTGCTAACGCTACTGAGTCAGGAGAACCTGCAGATGCTAATGCCGCGAATGCACGAATCATACCTAATACCGTTCCCAAAAGAGCGATCAAAGTAGAAACCGATGCCATTGTTGCAATAACTACTAAGTTTTTCTCTAAACCTGGTAATTCTAATGTTAACGACTCTTCTAATTCTTTTTGAATAGAAACAACTTTGTGATCTAAGTCCATGTTAGTTGCTGTTTCCATCTCTTTGTATTTAACCAAAGTAGAACGCAAAACATTTGCTACTGAACCTCTTTGTACATCACACTCTTTAATAGCTGCATCAACATTGTTGCTGTCTAAATGAGTTCTGATTTTACGAACAAATGATTCTGCTCTTCCTTTACCTTGAGCTTTAGCAATTGTTAAAAATCTTTCGATAGAAAAAGTAATGTTCATTAATACCAATGATAATAAGATTGGTACGATGAATCCACCTTTGTACACTAAACCTAACACTTGTCCTGCACCTTCTTGAATTGGGTGATTTGCTGGATCGCCACCTTCAAAGTTTGCTGGATTTCCCATTACAAATTTGTAGATTAAGATACCTACAACTAAACACAATGGAATAGTGATTGATGCGAAGATGGAACTTAAGCCATTCTTCTCTTCTTTTGCAGCAGTTGCTACTTTTGCCTCATTTGCCATTTTATAAATTTATTTGTTTTGTTTTAAACTGATTGATTAACGTGTAATTACTTAATAAAATTGCCCTTAAAGCATTATTAAGGCTCACAAAATTAAAATTTTTAAGCGATAAAAAAACTTAATTAGCATTTATTAACATAAAATTAACATTATGAATAACTGCTAGATTTTTTTGCTTATAACTAACTGATTTTTAGACTAAAAAGGTAAATCACTAGAGTCAGCTTCCATATTTTCAATATTGAATGCTGGACTTTCTGGAGCTGGTGCCGAAGAACCTGCTGCTACTTTGTCGATTTTCCAAGCTACAATGTTAGTAATATAGTCTTTTTCACCTGTTTTACGTGTGTATGGCTTGCCCGATAAATTAAAAGCAACTTTTAGCTCATCACCCATCGAATGATCGTCAATTAACGAGCATTTATCTTGGTTTAACTGAAATTTAACATACTGTTGGTAACCTCTTTCTTCTGTTTCGATTACAAACTCTCTTTTTTTAAACTTGTCTGTAATTTGAACAGTTTCAAACACATCAACTAGTTTTCCTTGTACTTCTAATGCCATATTGATTAATTATTATAAGATTTCAAATTTAGTAAAAGATATGAGAATTGAGATATGAGATATAAGATTAGGAAACGAATATAGAAAAATCAAAAAAGGCCCCGAAATGGGGCCTTCTCATCCCGATAGCTAACGGGACTAATATCTCAATTCTTGCAAACTGCTTCTAAGCGGTTTGCGCTGTTTTAGGAGCTGCTGCCAATATCTCTGCACTTGCGCCTTCAGCGTATTGCTCGAAGTTTTTCACAAATTTCCCGGCTAAATCGTTAGCCTTAGTATCATATAATGCCTTGTCAGACCAAGTGTTACGTGGATTAAGAATTTCTACGGGTACGTTCGGACAAGTAGTTGGCATTTCTAGTCCAAACACTGGGTGTTTTTCATATTGTATTGCATCTAATTCTCCATTTAATGCTGCTGTAATCATTGCTCTAGTATAGCTTAATTTCATACGGCTTCCAACGCCATATGCGCCACCAGACCATCCTGTATTTACTAACCATACATTAACCTTATTCTCTTTCATTTTCTTACCTAACATCTCCGCATATTTTGCTGGGTGTAATGGTAAAAATACTTTTCCGAAACATGCAGAAAAAGTAGTTTGTGGTTCAGTGACTCCTGCTTCTGTTCCTGCAACTTTTGCTGTGTAACCTGAAATAAAATGATACATCGCTTGTCCAGCATCTAATTTAGATATCGGAGGCAATACTCCATAAGCATCGCATGTTAAAAAGAAAATATTTTTTGGTATTCCTGCAATAGATGGTTCTACTGCATTTTGAATATGATTAATTGGATAAGCTACACGTGTGTTTTCTGTTTTAGAAATATTTGTGAAATCAACAGTGCTTGTTCCATCATAGCAAACTATGTTTTCTAACAACGCGCCGAACTTAATTGCATCCCAAATTTCTGGCTCTTTTTCTTTCGATAAATCAACACATTTAGCATAACATCCACCTTCTAAATTGAATACAGAATTATCTGCCCAACCGTGTTCATCATCACCAATTAATCCTCTGTTAGGATCGGCCGATAGAGTTGTTTTTCCTGTTCCCGATAAACCAAAAAATATTGCAGTATCTCCGTCTTTACCAATGTTTGCTGAGCAATGCATTGATAAAACATTTTTATTATGTGGTAATACGAAATTTAAAACTCCGAAAATTCCTTTCTTAATTTCGCCTGTATAACCCGTTCCTCCAATTAAAATAATTTTTTTAGTGAAGTTTAAAATCGCAAAATTATGTTGACGAGTTCCATCAATTTTAGGGTCAGCTTTAAAGCCTGGAGCATTGATGATAGTCCACTCTGGATCGAAGTTTAAAATTTCTTCTTTCGTTGGACGTAAAAATAAATTGTTTGCAAAAATATTATGATACGCTTGCTCCGTTACTACACGAATGTTCGTGCGATAAGCAGGATCAGCACATGCGTAAGAATCGCGCACGAATACTTCTTTGCCTGATAAATATGCACATACTCTGTGGTACAATAAATCAAATTTATCTGAATCAAATTTGATGTTTACATCACCCCACCATACAGCGTTTTCTGTCACATCATCGCATACAATAAATCTGTCTTTGGGAGATCTTCCAGTGAATTCACCAGTATCTGCAGCTAGTGCACCAGAATCTACTAAAGTTCCTTCGCCACGAGAAATGGCTTCTTCTACTAGTTCCGCTGGAGTTAAATTCCAATATGCAGCTGCTACATTGGCTAATCCAAGGTCGGCAACAGTTGCTTTGGCCGACTTTAAACCAAATTCGTTAGTCATAAATATTTGCTTAATAATTGTTTGTAATGGAGGCGAAATTACAAAAAAATGATATTATATGAACAATAACTTCATTGGAATTATTATTATCCCCCAGCTTTTTTAGCCTTAAAACCTGCTTGTTGCAAGATTAGCATGATTTTATCTCTAAAATCACCCTGAATCATAATTTCACCATCCTTAACAGTACCACCAACCCCACACTTCGTTTTTAATGTTTTACCAAGAACTTGTAAGTCCTCTTCTTTACCAATAAAACCTGTGATTAATGTTACGGCTTTGCCTGCACGTTGCTTTTTATCGAGCATTACTCTTAAGTCTTGTTTTTCATTGCTTAAGGTTTCATGCTCCTCCTCATTTTGATGTTGATATTCAAAATCAGGATTGGTTGAGTATACTACTCCTTGAATATTTTTATTCTTTTTAGACATATTTAGGGACAATAACAGTTAATGATAAAGGAATTATTTCTATCGCTAAATCTTTTTGCTCCATTCTAGGCTCGCCATCCAAATGTATTGCTGCTTCTAATTCACGTTTTATGAAAATCTTTTTAGCCCTAAACATTTCTACGTATGATGACTTTCCAGCTGTTTTATTAAACATTCGTACTGCTAAAATTGGAATCATAAACCAAGCAATTGGTTTTACAACCACTATATCCAACCATCCGTCTTTTACATCCGCTCGTGGAGCTATATGGGCATTGTTTCCATATTGTGAAGAATTTGCTATACTCACAATAAATGCATCACGTTTAATGGTTTCACCATCTAATGTGATTTCATAATTTTGCGGGATGTAATTTTTTAACTCTTCAAGTGTAGTTTTAATATACCCCATAAATCCTCTGATTTTATTTCGTGCGAAACTTTGAGAAATATGTGCATCAAAACCTGAACCTGATACATTAAAAAAATAATGCTCATTGAAACTAGCAGAGTCAATTTTGTCAGTATTTAATAAATTAATTACTTTAATTGCTTTACTTGCTTTTAATGGAATTTTTAATGTTCTAGCCAAACCATTGCCAGAACCAAATGGTATAATGCCTAAAACTACATTAGTATTTACAATAGCTTTTGCTAACTCGTTTACTGTACCATCGCCACCAACAGCCACTATAATATCATAATTATCTTTTACAGCTGCTTTAGCGAGCATATAACCATGCTCAACTCTTTCTGTAAAACTAATTCGATAATCAAATAGCTGCTTATCTAAATGTTTCTCGATAAGTCCGGGGATTTTCTTTTTATCTCTACCTCCAGAAATAGGATTTATAATGAAGAGTATTTTTTTTCTCACGGCTTGGCGTAATTATTTTTTATCAAAGTAACGTTAAATTTTTGAATATATGCTTCTATCACCTTTTTCAACTGATCACGTTTTATTACTTCGATGTCTTTCAAGTTATTGGTTAAATACCAATCCTTTTCGTAATTATACAAAGCCGTTACTTTATCATCGGAATATTGCAATACGTAAGAAGAGTCAATTAATTGATACACTCCATCTCTGTAATTTATTGAATAATTTACACTATCAACTGTCATTAAACTTTTACCAAAAGAATTAAAGGGTTTATCAAAATGCAAGTAATCAAGTATACTCGGCATGACATCTATTTGTGAGGCAATCTTAGATGACTTCCCTTTCCAATCTCTAGATGGGTCGTAAAAAATAATGGGGATTTTATAATAAGAAACTTTAGTGTCGTAATATTTATCATCAGCATCTGGAGTATGATCGGGCATGATTACAAACAATGTATTATAAAACCATCTTTTTGTTTTTGCATAATCGAAAAACTTACGCAATGCCTGATCTGTATAAAGAAAACTTCTGTGTTTGTCAGTATCTACAGATTTGAATTTCTGCTGATATTCTGTTGGAATAGAAAATGGTGGGTGAGATGATAAGCTAAAGAAAGTGGCAAAAAATGGTTTGGGTGCTGAGCTTAATGATCGGGCAACATATTGCATAAAAGGTTCGTCATATATTCCCCAGTGTCCATCAAAATCTCTTGAATTATCATATTCATTCATTCCGAAATAATCATCGAATTCGGCTTTCTTTGCAAAGGCATCAAAATTCATAGAGCCATTAAATCCTCCATGATAAAAAGCAGAGTAATACCCTTTCGTTTTCAATAAGGTAGGTAATGTATTAATATAATTAGTCTGATATACACTGCTTGTATACGCTTCATCTAACAACGATGGAATGCTTGCTAAAATACTAGGAACTGCTTCGTTAGATTTTTTGCCATTCGCGAATCCGTTTTCAAAAAAATAACTCTCTTGAATTAAACTATCTAAAAATGGAGAGTAAGAAACTTTTTTATTTATTACTCCGATATACTCGTTAGAAAAACTTTCGAGAATTAATACCACAACATTTTTTGGTGTGAATAATGTTGATGTGGCATAATCTTTTTTGATATTAAACTGCTTTGTTAATTCTGCTTCTGATAAATAATTTTTTTCTTTTATTGTTGTTTTCCCAACAGATTGAATAATCGTAAATGGCGTATTTAAAACTAAAGAAGCATTTTGCGGATTCCCCCATCGAGAAGCGCTGATGGTTTGAATGGGTTTGGTTTGTGTTCCACCTCGAGCAGCAATAACTAACAATCCTAAATATAAAATTACTGTAATTGTTTTTAAAGCAACATAAGGCTTGTTTTCAATTACTCTAATTTTTAATGTCCTTTTGTAAAGCACATAAAGCATATACGTAAGCATTCCAGAAATGATTAACAACCACCAGTAATCTTTAATATAACTCGGTAACATTTGCCAAATATCATTCTCACCGCTAAACAATTCGAAACCTGTTCTCTTTTTTTGAAATCTGAAATATTCAATATCAATAATATTA
>CAJBVG010000254.1 GCA_903958995.1 uncultured bacterium
GCAAAACAAAGAAGGCGATTACGTAGAAGAATTAACCACACTGAATACCATTGCTTACGCCTTGCGCGATAGACGATTTAAAGAAGGAGCGATTAATTTTGAAACCACGGAGATTAAATTCAATCTCGATGAAACGGGTAAACCTATTGGAGTATATGTTCGCGAGAGAAACGATGCGCATAAACTAATTGAAGATTTCATGTTATTGGCCAACCGAAAAGTAGCAGAATTTATTGCCACGAAAGGTAAAAAGAAAATGGCCTTAACCTTTGTGTACCGAGTGCATGATGCTCCGAACGAGGATGTATTAGCAGGCTTCGCGAAGTTCGCCGCACGATTCGGATATAAAGTACAAACGAAAACGCACAAAGAAATATCGACCTCTTTAAATAAATTAATGGCCGATGTAGAAGGGAAGAAAGAGCAGAATGTATTAACCCAATTGGCTATCCGCTCGATGGCGAAAGCGATTTATACGACAAAGAAAACAAGTCACTACGGATTAGCATTCGATTACTATACTCACTTTACCTCACCCATACGCCGATACCCGGATGTAATGGCGCACCGATTACTGCAACATTACTTGGATGGTAAATCGTCGGTAGATGCGGAGATTTACGAGAAGATGTGTTTGCATTCTTCACAAATGGAGAAGAGAGCAGCCGATGCCGAACGATTATTCACGAAATACAAACAAGCTGAATATTTATCAGAACAAGTTGGAGAAACATTTGTTGGTATCATTTCGGGCGTAACCGAATGGGGAATTTATGTGGAGATATTAGAAAACAAATGCGAAGGGATGATTCGCCTACGCGATATTAACGACGATTTTTACGTACTCGATCCAGAGAATTACTGCATCGTAGGACAACGATTTAAACGTAAATATCAGTTAGGAGATGAAGTGAAAATTAAAGTAAAGAAAGTGGAAGTAACGAAAAAGCAAATCGATTTTGAATTGATTACAGAAGACGCCCCACTAAATTTCACTAAGCAAGCAACAAAAACAACACGAGCACACGAGCACACTAGCACACGAGCACGCGAACATACGTATAACAAAAAAAGAAGATAGTACCAATGCAAAAGATTGTTGAATTACAAGAGTTAGTTTCTAAGAAAATTAAAGAAAAGAAGTATTCTAAATACCCAGAAGACTTGTATGATCCATTGGATTATATCATGTCGTTAGGAGGGAAGAGAATGCGACCTGTATTGGTTTTATTAGCGCATCATTTGTATTCCGACAATCACGAAGAGGCATTAGATGCAGCGATTGCGGTAGAGACCTTTCATAATTTCAGTTTGATACATGATGATATTATGGATGCTGCACCGATCAGAAGGGGCAAGCCAACGGTACATGAAAAGTGGAATCAGAATACAGCGATATTATCGGGCGATGTGATGTTAATTGAGGCGTACGAGTTATTCGTGAATTACCCGAAAGAAATTTTACCGAAGCTGTTAAAATTATTTAATAAGACTGCGATAGAAGTTTGCGAAGGACAACAAATTGATATGTTGTTTGAGACGCAGAAGAATGTAAAAGTGGAAGAGTACATTAAGATGATTGAGCTAAAGACAGCAGTACTCCTAGGGTGCAGCTTAGAAATAGGCGCTATCATCGCAAATGCGCCCGCTGACGACGCTCAAATGCTTTATGAGTTTGGTAGACTGATGGGCATTGCTTTTCAGCTCCAGGACGATTATTTGGACGTCTATGCAAATCCCGAAAAATTCGGCAAGCAAGTCGGTGGAGACATTATATCGAACAAGAAAACATTTTTGTGGATAGAAGCGCACCGCTTAGCGAACGAACAACAAAGCAAAGAGATTGCACATTGGGAAAGCATCCAAGTGTTCAAAGCCGAAGACAAGGTATCGGCCATCACCAAAATCTATAATGATTTAAATATCCCCCAACTCACCGAAAACAAAATTAAAGAATTCGCCAACCAAGCCTTTGGCATTTTAGAAAAAGTAAAAGGCAAGGAAAGTGTGAAAGAGCTTTTGGTGAAGCTTTCGGAGGATCTTTTGGTTAGAGAATCTTAATGTGCTAATTGGTCAATGTGCTAATGTGCTAATGATAATTTGAACAATTAGCTAATTTGAACAATTTGAACAATGTGACGGTCCCTGAACCCTGTCTGCGCTAGGCAGGGTAGCGAAGCCCGATAGCTATCTGGAGAGGGGCGACCCTTCGACGTTTCGACCCTTCGACATTTTGACCCTTCGACCCTTCGCCGTTTCGACCCTTCGACATTTTGACCCTTCGACCCTTCGACCCTTCGCCGTTTCGACCCTTCGAACTTGTTTCCTAATAAGGAAATATTTATCTTTGAGAATTGATTATTTATGAAGCCATATTTTGAGATTGAATTGATGCAGGAGGCGATTGGTTTTTTAGAGAATCTAGACTCTAAAACAAGGGAAAAGATTTATTATAATCTAATGAAATCGCAGTTCGTAAACGATAACGAACTCTTCAAAAAATTAACTGATTCCATTTGGGAATTTAGAACGTTATACAATAATAAAGCATATAGGTTGTTTGCTTTTTGGGATAAAGTTAATGGGAAAGATACTCTAGTAATTGCAACTCATGGTGTATTGAAAAAAACTCAAAAAACACCTCCAAAGGAAATTAAAAAGGCTGAAGATATTAGAAAACAATATTTAGAAAATAAGAGTAAAAATAAATAGTTATGGCAGACAAATTCAAAACAGTTCCACTGGCAGTAATGATTGACAAGCACATTGGCAAACTTGGAACTAAAAAACGAGATATATTCGAAAATGAGTTGAGAATTGACTTGTTAGGCCAAGCTATTAAACAAGCTAGGCAAGATCGTAACATGACACAAGAACAATTAGGGGAACTAGTAGGTGTACAAAAAGCACAGATTTCTAAAATTGAAAATAGTCTAAAGAACGCCCGCATCGAGACATTATTAAAGGTGTTTGATGCTTTGGGTGCTAAGGTGAATTTTAATGTAGAACTAATTTAATTTAGAATAGAATTTTTAATAGACCCTTTTGACAAATGTGCATCCCGATAGCTATCGGGAGCGTAAATTCTTCCGGTCACTTCGGCTCCCCTGTCTGCCGCCAGGCAGGGCTCAGTGACCGTCAATAATTTCCCAAAATTCGCAGTTTCGTAGTTTCGTAAATTCGCAAGATCGCCATTTCGACCCTTCGACGTTTCGACCCTTCGACCCTTCGATTCAGCCTCTGTGGTTAAGAAGATCATCCACTATCGCCGCGATAAATCGCGTCGGAGCCGAAGAAGCTTCACCAGTTACTATTCACCAGTCACTATTCACCATCTACCATTCACCATCTACCATTCACCAGCTACCATTCACCATCTACCAGTTTTACAACTCACAATTCATATTTTTTTTCAAAAACAAGTTGCACTTTAAGACAACTTTGTATATTTTTGATATTATGAATGGGATGAAAGTGAGGGAGGTTACCTTCTATAAAAATTATTTTGCAGACTTCTTTTTAAAACAGAAGCCCAAGGTGCAGGATAAAATAATCTGGACTTTTAAGTTAATTGAAACGCAAAAAAATATACCAACCATTTATCTTAAACATATAGAGGGAACAAATGGACTATTTGAAATTCGAATTCAATTTGGGAATGATATATTTCGAATATTTTGCTTTTTTGATGATGGAAAAATAATTGTACTTACAAATGGTTTTCAAAAAAAGTCACAGTCAACTCCAAAATCTGAAATTATAAAAGCACTTAAAATTAAAAATGAATATGAGCAAGAAAAATAACATTACAACACTAGATGACTTTATCGATATTCATTATGGGAAGAACGGTTCTTCAAAGCGTGATAAATTTGAGAAGGGTTACGATGCTTTTAAATTAGGCTTTATGCTTCAGCAAGCTCGATTGAAAAAAGGACTCACACAAGAAGAACTTGCAGAGAAGTGCGGTACCAATAAAGGCTACATTTCAAAAATCGAAAATGATATTAAAGAAGTTCGACTATCAACTCTTCAAAAAATTGTAGAAATCGGGTTAAATGGTCATTTAGAACTTTTTATAAAACTATAATTCAATGTGCTAATTAGACACTGGACACTGGACAAAAGACACTGGACA
>CAJBVG010000255.1 GCA_903958995.1 uncultured bacterium
CATTATACTTAATACATTATACTTAATACAAAATACTTAATACAAAATAACCCAATAACCCAATAACTGAGTAACCTAATAACTCTGTAACTAGTTTCTTCTCTTCAAATCAAAAGCATCTCGGTAAGTTAAAAACAAGCTATTCGAAAATTCGAAGCTTGGATTATCTAAATCCCAATAGGGTTCTAAACGAGCAGAAATACTGAAGTTTTTACTGATGTTGTAATCGGAAATTAATCTAACGAACAATAGATTTCTATTAGATTGATAGTAACCCGGGTTATTCATTTGTTCGCTCGATGAACTGTATAATGGAGCACCATGTACAGCATAGAAATTATTAGCATTCCAATAAGTTGTACTTAATGATGTATGTCCGAATTTCCAACCTAAGTTTGCCATAATACCATATCCGTTATTAGCTGGGAAAACTTTAGTGAATGAAAAATCATTGAAAGTCATCCATTGTGCATCTGCGAAAATATAATGATGTGGTTTGTTATTGTAATGATATTTAATCTCTGCGCCGATAGCTGTATTCAATAGGGTTTGCAGAGGTCTGTCGGGTGTATCAATTTGCCCTCCTTTATGATATACTAAAAATGAAAAAGGGATATTTACTTCCCAAGTTTTAGTGTTTAAATATTTCCAATCGCCATGGAAGCCTCCAGATATTACTTCTTGTACTGGGGAAATCTTATAAATCATATTTTCCCAATTAATCCAAGCATCGAAATGCAAGGTAGAATCTTCGTAAATAAATTGATTCCCAAATTCAAGGTGATTGGTAATTATTCTATCGTAGTTATAAATTGCTTCGGGTAGATGATGAGATACATTCCCTTTCAATTGCCCTGCAATGATTTGCCATTTGCCAGGGTGGTAATTAATTCGGAATGTTGATTGGTTATCATTCAATGCTTTCGCACCATAGTCTTTTCTCAGAAATACGCCACCTTCTAAGCTTAAATTTTTCTGTGGATTAAAGGTAACTGTAGGTTGAAGAATAGTACCGAAGTAAGTTAATCCATCAGCGAACTTATTGAAGTACTCATAATTTCGCATAAAATTATGGTTATACACATTCAATTGCCATTTAGAATCGGAAATTGAACTGTTATTTTCAAGTAGTGAATTATCTACCTGAGCCTTCGCGAGAAAAGAAAATAGAAAAAGGAAAATAGTCAGCTTTAGTACTTTCATACCACTAAGATAACAATTTGAACAATGTGCCAATATGCAAATTTGAACAATGTGCCAATGTGACCCTCCCTTCGGCTCCGCTCAGGGACCGTCACATTGCTCAAATTGTCTAATGTCTAGAGTCTAGTATCTAAATTCTTTAACAGTATCTATTGCAAACTTCACATTATCAAAAGGGATATCAGGCATAATACCATGTCCGAGGTTGAAGATGAAACCTTCTGTACCACGCATACGGTCGAAAAGCTTATGAATACGCTCCTTAATTACTTTTTTATCAGCATATAAAAGAAACGGATCTAAATTACCTTGAACGGCAATGCCTTTAGGTAAGCTATTTTTCATGTTCAATAAATCAGCATTCCAATCAATTGAAATTACATCAGGTTTTGATTCTGCCATTAAGGGAGCAAATACTGAACTGCCTTTACAGAATGAAATTATTGGAATTCCAGTACGATTTAATTTAGAGATGATTTGTGTGTTATAGCGATGGGAGAATTCTGTATAATCATCCCACGATAGTGCTAAAGCCCAAGAGTCGAATAATTGCAAAGCATTTACACCTGAGGCAATTTGCATGTTTAAATACATAACAGTTACATCAGCAATTTTTTGCAAAAGTTTATGTGCTAATGCCGGTTGGTTATGGATGAATAATTTTGTTTTCTTGAAATCTTTTGATGAACCACCTTCAATTAAATAGCTCATTACAGTAAAGGGAGCACCAGCAAATCCAATTAATGGTTTTGAACCATTTAATCGTTGTTGAATAACTTTAATGGCATCGGCTACGTATTTCAAACGATCTTCTGTACCCTCTACTAATAATGCATCAATATCAGCTTCATTCTTTACTGGGTTTGCAAACAGAGGACCAACACCCGCTTCAAAGCTTAATTGTCCGCCCATTGCTTCGGCAGTGACTAATATATCTGAAAATAATATTGCTGCATCAACATCTAATAAATCGATTGGCAACATCGTTACATCTGCAGCGATCTCAGGTGTTTTGCACATTTCTAAAAAAGAATATTTGTTTTTAATATCCCAATATTCTTTCATAAATCTTCCCGCCTGACGCATCATCCACACTGGTGGACGTTCAGTAATTTGTGAGTTTGCTGCTTGCAAAAATAAGTGTTCCACTATAAGTTGTATTATGTATTATGTATTATGTATTATGTATTATGTATTATTAAAATTATTTTCTTTTCATTAACATATTAACTCATTAACATATTAACATATTAATCCGTGTATTTGTACCCTACTCCCCTAATCGAGTGAAAATGTTTAGGATGTTTAGAGTCTGCTTCG
>CAJBVG010000256.1 GCA_903958995.1 uncultured bacterium
AAATATTACAAGAAACGAATTCTGCTGCACATGTTGGTGGATGGGAATTAAACTTAATCGACAACACCCTGTACTGGTCGGATGAAACAAAATTAATCCACGAAGTTGAGTCTGATTATATTCCCAATTTAGATGATGGTATCAACTTTTATAAAGAGGGGGATGATCGAAAAAAAATCGCACAATTAGTTCAACAGGCTATCGAAACTGGAGAGCCTTATGAATCGGAATTCCAAATTATTACTCATAAAGGAAACAAACGTTGGGTTAATACCAAAGGATTTGTGGAACTCTTTAATGGCAAACCCTTACGTTTATATGGAACATTGCAAGATATTCATGAACAAAAAAGTAAAGATATTGAATTTGAAAAAGTAAAAAATCAAATCTATACCTTCTTTCAGAGCACAACTGAAGCAATTAGCTTATTAGATTTTGATTATAACATAACCGGTTTTAACAAAGTGTCTAAGGACATAATATTTAAAATTTATAATAAACATGTAAAAATTGGAGATTCAATATTAGATTATTCACCTAAACATTCTTTAGATGAATTTAAAGCTAATTTTCAGAAAGCAGTTCAAGGAGAAATAGTTAATGTAGAACGAGAAATACATTTCGAGAAATTTACTTCATGGTGGTCAGTTAAATACATACCAATCAAAAATCATGAAAATGAAACTATAAGTATTGCGTTTGTAAGTTCTGATGTAACAGACAAAAAGAAAAAAGAGTTCGAAATTCTAGAATCTAGAAATACAATTGAGGCTAATTTAAGTGAACTAAATCACCAAAAATATGCACTCGACCAACATGCCATTGTTGATGTTACCGATTCTTCAGGAGTAATTACTTATGTTAATGATAAATTATGTGATTTATCAGGTTATTCGCGTGAGGAGTTAATTGGATCGAATCATCGATTAATGAAATCAGGTATTCATCCCAATTCATTTTATGACCAACTATACAGTACTATCTATGCAGGAAATGTATGGATGGGCGAAATGTGTAATAAGACTAAAACTGGTGAATTTATATGGTTGAGCACTACAATAGTTCCATATCTCGACCCTAATGAAAATTTTATTAAGCAATTTATTTGCATACGTACGGACATTACTTTAAAGAAAAATGAGGAACAGCAACTTAAATTATTAGAGTCTGTTATTACCAATGCAAATGATGCTGTTATTATAACTGAAGCTGAACCAATAGATGGTAACGGCCCGAAAATTGTTTATGTAAATGAAGCCTTTACTCATAATACAGGTTATACAAAAGACGATGTAATAGGTAAAACACCTCGCATTTTACAAGGCCCATATACTAATCGAAATGAATTAGATCGTTTAAGAGATTGTTTAAAAAATTGGAAACCTTGCGAAGTAGAAATTGTAAATTATAAAAAAAATGGTGAACCTTTTTGGGTAAACTTTAGTGTAGTTCCTATTGCCGACGAACGTGGTTGGTTTACCCATTGGATATCTATACAACGAGATATTACCAAACGTAAAGAGGATGAAGAAGAGCGCCAGTTACTCATCGAAGAACTAAGTATTAGTCTTAAAGAATTAAAACAGTTTACCTACATTACCTCGCATAATATGCGAGCCCCAATCACTAATTTACTTGGTATTTTTAGTGTATTAGATACCTCTCAGATTACTGATGAGTTTACTTTGAAACTAATAGAAGGCATCCGTACGTCTACAAATAATTTAAATGAGACCTTAAATGATTTGATTAAAATCTTAATCATAAAGGAGAATATCAATTTAACTGTTCAAGAATTAAGATTCAAAGAAGTACTAGAAAAAGTAAAATTATCAATAAATAACATTATTGAAACCTCAGATGCCAAAATAAATGATAACTTCGAAGAGGCTGAATATGTGAATTTTAATAAGAGTTACCTCGATAGTATATTTTTAAATCTAATCACCAATTCTATCCGCTATGCTGATCCTGAACGAAAGACCATTATAGATATTAAGTCAAGAATCACTCGAAAAGGTAATTTTCAATTACTTTTCAGCGATAATGGTTTAGGTATGGATATGCAAAAAGTAGGGGATGAGATTTTTGGATTATATAAAGTTTTTCATAAACATCCAGATAGTAAAGGAATGGGATTATATTTAGTGCATTCGCAAGTAACTGCACTTGGAGGTACAATAACAGTAGATAGTAAAGTTGGTGTTGGCACCACATTTACCATAACATTTTAAATAGATGAGTATAAAAGTAGTTTGTATTGATGATGACCCAATAGCCTTGCTAATTATCGAAACCATTTTGAGAAGAACAAGTTTCACAAAGGATATTACAGCATTTAATGAAGCTAAACAAGCCATTAGCTACTTACATCATTATAAAAATTTACCCTTCGAAAAAATACCCAAAATAATATTTCTGGATCTTAATATGCCAGTAATGAATGGTTGGGATTTTTTAGATGCTTTTCAAGAAGATTTTCCGGAATGGATAGGTGTGATCAAAATACTGATACTTTCATCGAGTATTAATCCAGAAGATGAACGAAAAGCTCTTGAGCACACTTGTGTAACCGAATACATAACTAAGCCTGCAAGCCATGATCTTATGGAAGAGCTTAAAGCTAAATACCTTTCTATATAATTGTAAATTCTAAATTGTAAATTTTAAATGTTAGAATAAATTTAAAATTTACAATTTCAATTTAAAATTACAATTTCAATTTACAATTTAGAATTTACAATTTAAGCAGAGTGTTTTTCCGCTAAGTAACGCTCAGCATCTAATGCTGCCATACAGCCCGATCCTGCCGATGTTACAGCTTGTCTGTAAACTTTATCCTGAACATCTCCTGCTGCAAATACACCTTTAATATTTGTTCTTGTAGTACCTGGTATTGTTTTAATGTAACCTGCATCGTCTAAGTCTAACCAATCTGCAAAAATATCAGTATTTGGTTTATGCCCAATCGCCACAAAGAATCCGGTAACATCTAATGTACGCTCTACTTTAGTTTCGTTGTTAAGCACACGAACTGCATTTACAGTTTGCCCGTCTCCCATAATTTCTAGAGTTTCGGAATGGAATAATATTTCAATGTTCGGAGTATTTTGTACTCGGTGAATCATTGCTTTTGAAGCTCTGAATTCTCCTTTACGAACGATCATGTATACTTTTTTACAAAGCTTAGCTAAGTAAGTTGCTTCTTCAGCTGCAGTATCACCTGCACCTACAATAGCAACATCTTGCCCCTTGAAAAAGAATCCGTCACAAACTGCACAAGCCGAAACACCGAATCCATTATATTTTTGTTCTGATTCTAGTCCTAACCATTTTGCTGAAGCTCCTGTAGCAATAACAACAGTTTCTGCTATTATCGTTTTTGTTTCATCAACAGTAACAATATGTTTATCGCCCGAAAAATCTACTTTATTTACGTACCCAAATCTAATATCAGTTCCAAAGCGTTCTGCTTGCTTACGGAAATCTTCCATCATTTCTGGACCTTGTGTACCTTCTGGGTATCCTGGGTAATTTTCTACTTCAGTAGTAGTAGTTAATTGCCCACCTAACTGTATACCTGTAATCATAACAGGCTTTAGATCTGCTCTAGCTGCATAAATAGCCGCTGTATACCCTGCAGGGCCAGATCCTATAATTAAGCATTCTACGTGCTCTGTATTCGTTGTTTCCATAATCAAACTTAATATTCCGCTAAATTATCGTTTTAGGCGGATATTCCTTAAAATGTTTAAAACTCGAAAAAATGTTAATTTTTTATTGTGGAATTATAACTGTGTCGATACTTGCCCCATAGCTGGCCCAAATACCCATCCCACCAGTACCAACAATATTGCTTTTAATTAATACCGTTGGAGCAAAAGGGTTTCCAAAGCTTCCACTTTGCGATTCAAAGGTATTCCAGAATTGATATTGAGCTTTGTCAATACTCGCCCATTTTACATATACAGTATCACCTTTTTTGAATCGCCCGTAGTTTCTAAAATCAGCAGTATCATTATTTTGCAAAGTTTGCTTGCCTCCAAATACAGTGAACGAAACTTGGCTACCATTTATAACAAAGTCATTATATACCGAGGTAAATGGCACATCGTATAATAGTTCGGAATTTTTCTTGGTTAAAATTCTCGAGAAATTATCCTTCTCAATTGGGTCAGTATACCATGCCGTTAATTCAACAAGTGTATCGATAACACCTTTGTCTCCGATAACATCTTCTATAACAATACTATCTAATGGACGTGGTGGTAAAATTACCGTACTTGATGTAAAAACCTTTCCATCTACTTCCACTCGTAAATCATATTTCTTACCTACTTCTCCTATAATAGCTAAATTCGTATATATTGTTGCACTTCCGAAACGTACTGCATCTAATGGTATCGGCGTTCCTCCATCAATAGAAATACTAACCGTAGCATTCGAAACAAATAGTCCACTAAAATCTGTATTGCTGATCGTACTCAAAAAGGAGATACCTCTAGAAATTGTTAAATACGGGAACGTGCCATTTTCAATATAGCCCTCAATTACATAAGGAGTTTCTCCCGGCGGAAAATCAACATCAATGTTTTTTTCACACGCCGTGAAACCAATGGCTAGTATGGCAAGTATTGTTATATAAATTTTCTTCATTGTATTTCGTAATTCGTAATTCGTACCTCGTCTTTTGTCCAATGTCCAGTGTCCTATTTCTAAAACTTAAAATTCCAAGTAAACGACGGTATAAATGGGAACACTGTAATTTGTTTTGGTTGAATTTTTAATCCTCCATTTGGATCCAATACATTTCCTTGAATGTCTAAATAAATGATGTACTGATTTTGTCGGTTGTACACGTTATAAATACTAAAGTTCCAAACCGATTCATACTTCTCCGTTTTCTTTCTAGTATATGTTGCCGATATATCTAATCGGTGATAAGGAATCAATCGATATTTATTTCGATAATCATCTTCATAATATAAACCTTGCGTTCCGCCAAAGAATACTAAGTGAGTAGGTAAATTAAATGCAGCTCCCGAACCATAAACAAATACTGCTCCGAAAGTCCATTTTTTTGAATGGGTATACGACATTACAATCGATCCATCATGTCTTCGGTCATAACGTGCATAAAAAGTTTTTCCTCCTTGTAATTCAGGGAAAGTACGTTCTGCATACGATAAAGTATATCCAATCCATCCGTTAAATTTTCCTTGTGCTTTCTTTATAAAAAATTCACTTCCGTAAGATTTTCCAGTGCCAAAGGTTAAGTCGTTTTCAATGTTAGGACTTAATTGTCCTGTGCTATTTTCTTTGAACTCTACTTGGTTGCTTAAGTTTTTATAGTACACTTCAACTGAAGTTTCAAACATATCATCTTTAAAATTCCTAAAATATCCAACGGCTATTTGACTACATCGTTGTGGCCTGACTAACGATGAACTTGGTATCCACAAATCGGTTGGCAATGTACTTCCCGATAAGGAAGCTAAATGAATGTATTGATTGGTAATTGTATAAGAAGCTTTTAAGCTTGATGTTCGATCTAAGGTATATCGTAATGAAAGTCGAGGTTCTAAGCCTTGGTAAAATTTAATATTTTCTAACGTAGAGTAGGAGATAGTATCTACAATAGTTCCGTTACTATTTCCAACATAACGATCATAAGGTCCGATTTGTTGAAACATTGAATAACGCAAACCAGTATTCAAACGTAATTCATCAGTTAAATCAAAGTCATTCGAGAAATATAAAGCTGCTTCATTTGCATATTGTCTGTTAATTTTCTCCGGACTAATACTCGTTTCTCCAATGGTGCCGGTAGCGGTAGTTGGTGTAAATCGATGTAAAGTATATAGTGCTCCAAACTTCATCTGATTACGAATATTTGGGAAAAAGTCAAAGTCAACTTTCGTGGTAAAATCACGAACTCCAGAGAATAATTCAAAATCAAAATTACTTTGTGAAGCACCTAGTTTAAATAAGTAATCACTATAAATCGCGGTGGTATTTACAAACAGCTTATCGTTAAATAAATGGTTCCATCGTAAAGTTGTAGTTGTATTTCCCCAAGGGAAACGTATACCAAATCGATCACCTTGAAATTGAAATACATCTTTACCGAAATAGCCACTTAAAAATACTCGGTCTTTATCTGAAAACTGATAATTCAGTTTCATGTTTAAATCGTAAAAATAATATCCCGAATTTTTTAAACGTTCGTTACTACCCGCCAATGCTTTTGTAAGAACATCGATGTAGGTTCTTCGTCCAGCAATCATAAACGAACTTTTATTTTTCTGAATGGGGCCTTCTAATGTCAATCGAGAAGAAATTAATCCAATACCGCCTGTTGCATGGAAGGTTTTATTATTTCCTTCTTTCATGTTTACGTTTACAACAGATGATAATCGTCCGCCATACTCTGCAGGAATGCCTCCTTTTATAATACTGGTATTGTTTATAGCATCTGAATTAAATACAGAGAAAAATCCAAATAAATGTCCGGTATTATACACCACAGCTTCATCTAATAAAACTAGGTTTTGATCCGGGCCACCACCTCGAACGTAAAATCCACTATTCCCTTCTCCTGCCGATTGTACTCCTGGTAATAATTGCAATGTTTTTAAAATATCAACTTCACCTAAAATTACTGGAAGTGTTTTTACTTTTTCCATTTCCAAAGTTTGTGTACTCATTTGAGTGCTCTTTACATTCTGATCAGTACGCTTAGAAGTAACGGTTACTTCAGCACTTTGAATGGCTTTGCTAACCAAGTTAATGTTGAGTCGAACATTCTTGTTGAGTCGGATGGTATCTAC
>CAJBVG010000257.1 GCA_903958995.1 uncultured bacterium
AAGTTGGAGTGCACGAGTATTATTCCAAATGGTTTTATTGCCTTCTTTACCAATGTACATATCAGGCAAGAAATTTACATCCAGTATGGTGTTATTTTTTGAGGAGTGATATAAATGCTCATCGTATAATTTTCTACCAAACCAATACTTGCGATTACTTTTTTGATAGCTCGTAGTATCTTCTGAATAAATAGGTTGCAATGCCGAATGATTGTATTGAACATCATTGTACCATGAGTTCTTTTCGTTATTGTAATGGTGAATGGGGTTGAATTGGGCAATGCTAATTTCTATAGTCAAGATGAAAATAGAAAATAGAAAATAGAAAATCGTTGAAATTTTACTAAATCTTTTCATTTCGTTTTTTGAAAATTTCCATAAAGAAATGAATGGCAACTCCGATTAAAATTAATGTTCCAATTAAATTGAAACTACCAATATTTTGAAGTGCTAAACTAAAAAAGATAAAGAAAACCGACATGCCTGCTAAGAATAAACTTATTTGGCGATGATTCCATCCTCTATCTAATAAAAAATGATGCATATGACGGCGATCTGCAAAGAATGGCGACTTCCCTTGCGAGATTCTAATGATGAATACTCGAAGTGTGTCAAATAATGGAACGAACATAAATCCAATTCCAACTGCGGGTGATGATTTAATAAAAGGATTGCTATTTGTAATCGCATCAAATCGATTCAATTCCATAAACTGAATGGTTAAAATTGCTAAAATAAATCCAATGATATATGCTCCAGTATCACCCATAAAAATCTTCGCAGGCGAAAAGTTATAACGAATAAAACCTAGTAAAGCTCCACATAAAGCGAATGAAATACGACTCCATCCTAACTGATTCATTTGTAAGAATACGATACCGAAAGCAGCAGTAATAACTATTCCTATTAATGTTGCTAAACCGTCAATGCCATCTATTAAATTAATGGCATTGGTAATTACGATAATGATAAAAATTGAAAAGGGAATGCTAATTAATATTGGTAAATCCTGAACACCGAATAGCCCGAATAGCGTATCGATTTGAACTCCTCCAAAATAGACCACTAAAAATGCTGCAATAAATTGGATGAAGACTTTAACATATGCATTTAAGCCCATGAGATCGTCGCGAATACCCATGGCAAAAATAATCATACTCGCGCCTAATAAAAAATTACTATACTCCAAGGCAATGGCTTTCAAAAACAATATACATCCAAATAAAAAACCAAAGAATATGGCTACTCCACCTAAATTTGGAATGTTAGCTAAGTGAACTTTTCTTTCGTGATCTGGAGCATCAAAAAACCGTCCATTATGTGCAGCTTGTATTAAAGTTGGAATAGCAAACCAAACAAAACTAAATGTGGAAAGTACTAAAAGTAAAAGTTTAAATGGTTCCATGGAGAATCGCTGGGGGAATTTGGTCAATATTAATATTATCTTGTAAATATACATTAGAGAAAACTAACTTTAATAACTCTTCAGAAGCTTTGTCTCTACTGACATTCTTCACATAGCTCTCACTCCTATATATACGAACATCTTGCTTATTTCTAAATTTAATAAATTCTTTTTGCAATACTTCATATAATTCCTCTTTCGATTGACAAACGAAACCAGCATCATTTTTAATTATACTTTCAGCAATATCACCATTATCTGATTGAGGTAATACTATTGCTTTTTGTAATGCTAAATAATCATATTGCTTAGATGTAATAATTTTATCTCTATCAGCATATTTAAGGTGTAGAAACATTGATGCATTATACATATAACTATATAGTTCTTGCAAGTCTATACGCTTAGTTATATTTACATAATCATTTAATTCTAAATGATTAATAATTGACTTCAATTCTTCGGAAGAATCTGCACCAATGAAATGTAATTTAAAATCTTCTGGCTTGATACTATTTTCAGATACAAATTTCTTCACAACATCAAAAAAATAGTTGTGCACCAATTGCTGAGGATATACTGTACCAGCATAAACAATAGAGAATGTATTCGGAATTGAATTTATTTTAGATAAATCCATTTCATCGGTATTCGCACCATTCGGTATTACAGTAATTTTATGATGAAACTTTTCAGGGAAAGTGCTTTTTAAACTTTCAGATACAGTTATTATTTGATCTGCTAGCTCTAAAAATCTCAACTCGTCTCTTCGTTGAATAAGTTTTCTAAACTTATCTGCGAAAACACTAAACCCTAAAGTAGGATAACCTAAAGTCCATGGATCTCGATAATCGATA
>CAJBVG010000258.1 GCA_903958995.1 uncultured bacterium
GGACTTACCTAATGCATTTTGGAAAACTCATTCCACTTGGATACGGCTAAAAAGTGCTTTTGGTTACATTTAAAAGCATTTTTATACTTTTTGCTATTTCCTAGATAGATTATATTGCCAAAAGTGTTCCGCTTTGGCATTAGGAGGAATAATATCAGATATGACATAAAAAAAGCCGTCCGGACTTATCGTCGCGAACGGCTTTTGAAAAATATTTTTTACTGTGTATTACCAGATCTTCACAATAGCATTATCTGCTCGGTGCATTTTATCACCTGCTTTAATACCAAAGGCTTTATGGAACTCCGGCATGTTTGCTACAACTCCATTTACTCTGAATTCAGATGGAGAGTGTACATCGCTCATTACGCGTTGTTCAAGTGACTCTTTAGTATAGTTCACCATCCATGCATAAGCATAGCCTAAGAAGAAACGTTGGTCAGGTGTGTACCCTCCAATTTTTTCGGTTGATTGTCCTTGCTTCGTTTTTTTGAATGCTTCATAACCCATTACTAATCCACCAAGGTCTGCAATGTTTTCGCCTTGTGTAGCTTCTCCATTGATGTGCAAATTATTTAATACGGTGTATTGACTGTATTGCTCCACAATCATTTTTGTTTTTGCTACGAATTTCTCGCGGTCTTCTTTTGTCCACCAATCGCGTAAGTTACCAGTCTCATCATATAAGCTACCTTGATCATCAAAACCATGTGTTAACTCATGTCCGAATGTAGAACCACCAATAATGCCATATAAAACAGCGTCATCTGGCATACGACCTTCGAAACCTGGTACAATGATATTACATGCCGGTACACATATTTCATTGAATGTAGGGTCGTAATATGCGTTGTACATTTGAGGTGTCATTCCCCATTCCGATTTATCAACAGGTTTTCCGTACTTGCTAATCATATCATTGAATTCCCAAATTCGAACCGCGATTGAATTTTTTGCGAAGTTATTGCGTTCGATGCTGATACTCGACATGTCTTTCCACTTATCTGGGTATCCTACTTTCATAGTTACTTTCGCTAGTTTAGATAATGCTTTTTCTTTTGTGGTAGCACTCATCCAATCTAACTGCTTTATATGTTCAGCATAAACATCACGAATGTTTTCACCAATTTCTAATAGCTTTTCTTTTGTTCCTTCTGGTAAATATTCCTTCACATAGATTTGCCCTACTAGTTCACCTAATGAACCATTTGTTTCCTCTACAATCCTTTCCCAACGTGGCTTTTGGACTTTTCTACCCGATAGCGTTTTTCCAAAGAATTCGAAATTTTCACTTTCTAAATCCTTTGTTAATTTATCGGCATATGAACTAATTAAGTTCCATTGTAAATATAATTTCCAATCGGATAATGAATTTTTTGTTAATGAATTTTCTAGTGCGCTGAAAAATTCTGGTTGACCAATTATGATGCTATCAATTTTAGTTAAGTTGAATGAGGTAAGAATTGCATCTGCACCAAAAAGAGGTAACTGTTTTTTGAAAACATTGACCGAAACTTTATTGTAGTTTTTGTATGGATCGCGAGTGTCTTCTAATTTTCTGCTCGCTTGCGCTAATGATTTTTCAATAGCGAAAACTTTTTCACCTGCATCCTTGCTAGAGCTTAGCTTTGCTATGCTTAACATGTTTTGAATATGCTTTACATAGGCAGCTCTAATCTTTGGATTTTCTCCTTCGTTGCTGAAATAATATTCACGATCAGGTAATCCTAATCCACCTTGGTACATAAATGCCGCATAAGCAGATGAATTTTTATCATCAATACCAATACGAAAAGCAAATATTGGTGAACAGCCAATTTTCATTAGGCTTGCCGCGCAAGTAGCAATTTCACTTGGTGTTTTTATTTTGTTGATGCAATCGATGTATTCTTGTAATGCAGTGATACCATTTTTCTCTGTGTTGATGGTATCTAATCCAGCAGCGTAGTAGTCGCCAATCATTTGTTCTTTACTACCTTTCTCTGCATTGGTTAAAGCTGCCGATTTTTCGCAAACCTGACGAACTTGAGAGTTGATGGTATCTTGAATAGTTCGGAAAATACCTACACTGTTTTTGGTTCCAGGAATTGGGTTCTCCGTAAACCAACGATTGTTAGCATACAAAAAGAAATTTTCTCCCGGTGAAATGGCAGAATCGATATGACTAACCAGGGGATCAATTTGATTTGACTGGGGAGTAATGCTGCACGCTGATAGTGCAACCGTACTGAATAGTAATAAGGTTTTTTTTATCATAGGTATAGTACAATTCTTATTTCATGTATTTGAAATCTTGTCCGTTTTTAATGACAAGTAATGTTTCATAAATCAACTTGATTACATTTTCCACGTCGTCTTTGTGAACCATTTCTACCGTAGTATGCATGTAGCGTAATGGTAATGAAATAAGGGCAGAAACCACACCGTCATTCGAATAAGCAAATGCATCAGTATCTGTTCCGGTGCTTCTAGAAGAAGCTTGACGTTGGAATGGAATTTTATTTTTGTCGGCAGTATTGATGATCAATTTATTCAAGTTCATTTGCACTGCAGGAGCATAAGACACTACTGGTCCACGGCCACAAGCTAAATCACCTTGAGTAATTTTGCTAATCATTGGAGTAGTGGTATCGTGTGTTACATCGGTTACAATTGCAACATTCGGTTTAATCTTATGAGCAATCATTTCCGCACCACGTAAGCCAATTTCTTCTTGTACCGAATTCACGATGTATAATCCGAATGGAAGTTTCTTTTTGTTTTCTTTTAGTAAACGTGCTACTTCTGCAATCATGAATCCACCAGCACGGTTATCCAATGCTCTACCTACATAATAACGATCATTCAACTGCATGAATTCATCTTCGAAGGTTACTACACAACCTACGTGTATTCCTTTTTTCTCTACTTCTTCTTTTGTAACGCAACCAATATCAATAAATAGATTTTTTAATGATGGTGTTTCTTCTTTCTCACCGCTACGTGTATGTATAGCTGGCCATCCGAATACACCTTTTACTATCCCTTTATCGGTATGAATATTAACACGCATCGAAGGAGCAATAAGATGATCGGAACCACCATTGCGAATCACGTAAATTAATCCGTCGCTAGTAATGTAGTTTACATACCAAGAAATTTCATCGGCATGTGCTTCAATCACTACTTTGTATTCTGCGTTCGGATTAATAATACCTACTGCAGTTCCGTAATTATCGACATACGTTTCATCAACATACGGACGAATATAATCTAACCATAATTTTTGTCCAGAAATCTCGAAAGATGTTGGAGCTGCATTGTTTATATATTTTTCAAAAAAAGTAATCGAATTTTTATTCGTTACTGCTTTTACTTTAGGGGTAGTTGATTTTTTAGCCATTATTTATAAATTGTAAATTGTAGATTCTAAATTGTAAATAATCAAATGCCTCATTTTATCTTGCATTTAATTTAACATTTACAATTTAAAATTTAGAATTAAAGTGGAATGTTTCCGTGTTTCTTCTTCGGATTATTTTTAACCTTATTCTCTAGCATTTTAAATGCCTTGATTAATTTTTCTCTGGTTCGAGCTGGATCAATTACTTCATCAATAAAGCCGCGTTCAGCAGCACGGTAAGGGTTGGCGAACATATCAGAATATTGTTTCTCTTTCTCTAACCACTTCGCTTCTTTATCAGAAGCTTCATTGATTTCTTTTTTGAAAATAATTTCAGCAGCACCTTTAGCGCCCATTACTGCAATCTCAGCACTTGGCCAAGCATAGTTCATGTCGGCACCAATATGTTTAGAGTTCATTACATCATACGCACCACCATAAGCTTTACGAGTAATTACTGTAATGCGTGGTACTGTTGCTTCCGAAAATGCATATAATAATTTTGCACCATTCGTAATAATTGCATTCCACTCTTGGTCGGTACCTGGTAAAAATCCTGGCACATCTTCAAAAACTAATAATGGAATATTGAAGCAATCGCAGAAGCGAACAAAACGTGCAGCCTTTGTCGATGCGTTATTGTCTAACACACCTGCAAGGAACATCGGTTGGTTGGCTACGATGCCAATGCTTTTTCCAGCTAGTCGAGCAAAGCCGACAACAATGTTTTCAGCAAAATTTTTATGGACTTCTAAGAATGTATTTTCATCGATTGTTGCGGCAATCACTTCACGTATATCGTAAGGTTGATTAGCATTCGCAGGGATAATAGTATTGAGTACTTCACGAGTTTCTGAACTAGTATTATCGTATGCTAATGAAGGCGCACGGTCTTCACAATTTTGAGGCATGTAACTCAACAATTGTTTGATGTTGGTAATGCATTCAATTTCATTTGCACAAGAGAAATGGGTAACACCTGATTTTGTAGAGTGCGTACTTGCACCACCTAATTCTTCAGAACTTACTTCTTCGTGAGTAAC
>CAJBVG010000259.1 GCA_903958995.1 uncultured bacterium
AGTAGTTGAACCGTATTTAATGGAAATGCTTGTGGTGCTTCTGTCCTATTGATCATATCCATTATTCTTGGTGATTACTATGGTAAAACAATGTAGAACAATTGGTAGGAGCGAATACCTGTGTAGCATACTGTTCAATATCTTCAGATGTAACTGAACGATAGCGATCCATTTCAGTATTCATTAAATCAGCATCACCTAAGAGTTCATAATAAGCCATATTCATAGCTTTATTCAATAAATTCATCTCTCCAAAAACGGTAGATGATTCGAGTTTATTTACAATTTTCTGTAATTCTCTGGTCTCTATTTTTGAATGTTTTAGATGATTAACCACTTCCCAAAGTGCTTCATCGGCTTGTTCTAACGTAATTCCTTTTGCTGGTTTACCTTCTAATACAAACAATCCAGCTTCTATATCACCAGTGATGTAAGCATTTACTTCTGAGAATATTTTTTTGTTCTTTACGAGCTCTTGGTACATCCTAGAAGATTCACCGCGTGATAAGATATCTGAAATCACATCAGCGATGTAATATTCTTTTGAATTACGTTCGTGAATATGAAAGGCTTTATAAATAGCATCGTTAGGAACATCTGCACTTGTACTTTGAACTCTAGCTTCTAATTGAACAGGTTCTTGAGGAAGGTTTCTTTCGTATTTGTTACCAGCTGGAATATCTCCAAACCATTTATGGGTAAGGGATTTTACCTCTTCTAGTTTCACAGCACCAGCTACTACTAAAATGGCATTTTGTGGAGTATAATGTTTATGGAAAAATGCTTTAACATCTTCCATTTTAGCATCTTCAATATGTGCTACTTCTTTACCAATGGTTGGCCATTGATAGGGATGTTTTTGATAAGCAAGAGGACGAAGTTTTAACCAAACATCACCATAAGGTTGGTTTAAGTAACGTTGTTTAAACTCCTCAATAACTACACTGCGTTGAGTTTCCAAGCTTTTATCAGAAAAGGCTAAACTTAACATTCGATCCGACTCTAACCAAAAAGCAGTTTCCATATTGATAGATGGAAGTTGAATATAATAGTTCGTGATATCGTTATTGGTGAAGGCATTGTTCTCACCTCCTACTTTTTGAAGAGGTTCATCGTATGATGGAATATTGATAGAGCCACCAAACATAAGGTGTTCAAATAGATGAGCAAATCCAGTTTGATTTGGATTTTCATCTTTAGCACCTACATCATATAAAACATTCAGTACAGCCATAGGCACAGTATGGTCTTCATGTACCAATACTCTTAGGCCATTGGGTAAGTTAAAGCGCTCGAAATGAATCATTCTTTTTTATTACAGTAAGTTGTTGATTTCGTAATCCAATTGTAGGAAAATGTTATCAGTTTGTCCGATAGTAACAAAATGTACAAGACCTTGTTTGTCGACAACTACGTGTGTTGGGTATTTAGATATTTTTAAATCGATAATCATTTGATCAACATCAGTACAGATGATGTAATTGAAAGGCATTTTTTTCAAAAACTCAGTCACATCTTCTAATGGATCATAGGTTGGTGCTAAGAAAACAACATTCTTTGCTTTGTATTTTTTTACCAGTTTATTCAACTCAGGTATCTCCGCTTTACAAGGTGCAGCATCTTTAAACCAAAAGTTAAGTACTACTACTTTACCTTTTAACTCATCGCGAGTATAGGTTTTACCAGCAACATCAACTACCGAATAATCACCAATTTCTTTACCAGTGGTAAATCCAGCTAAGGTAATAGGTCCTCGGTCCATCTTTTGAGCCGACATTCTGCGTTCATCGGCAGTACTTAAGCGTAATTTGAATTCACGTGGTTCTTCTCCTTCTTCAGAAATTTGTTCTAGTGTATAATTATTACTTTTTACTAAATCGAACCAAGCCGAAGCCTCTAAAACTTTACCTGTACTGTCCTTAACAATAGTGGTTTTATCGTTTTTATAATCGTTTAGTGTTTTTGTTGTTTGAGCAGATACTACTAAAGTAGATAAACTAAAAAGTATTAAAATGTAAATCTTTTTCATGTGCTTGATGTTTATAATTGGTAAAACTATTGAAATTATTCATAATATACCATAAGCTAATTATCTTTGTAGAATGAACGTTAAAGACCTTTTGAACAAAGCTTCTCATTTCGAGTTTCTTAGCAAAGAAGAAGGGATGTATTTATACACCCATGCTTCTACGCCAGACCTTATGTTTACGGCTAATGAGCTCCGTAAGAAGCAGAAAAAAGACCAAAATGCGGTGACATGGATCATCGATAGAAACCTAAATACAACTAACGTTTGTATTGCCAATTGTAAATTCTGTAATTTCTTTCGTCGCCCTGGGCACGATGAATCTTATATTACATCCATAGAAGAGTATAAAATAAAGATAGATGAAACCATAAAGTATGGAGGCGAACAGCTTTTATTACAAGGAGGCCATCATCCTGATTTAGGTTTAGCATATTATGTTGATTTATTTAAATCGCTTAAACAGCTCTATCCTACTATCAAATTACATTCATTAGGTCCGCCGGAAATAGCACACATTGCTAAATTGGAAGGCATTAGTCATACCGAAGTACTTAAAGCTTTGGTTGAAGCTGGATTAGATTCACTTCCAGGTGCTGGAGCAGAAATATTGAATGATCGTGTACGTAGACTAATTTCTAAAGGGAAATGTACTGGTAAAGAGTGGTTAGATGTAATGAGAGCAGCTCATCAATTAAACATTACCACTTCAGCAACTATGATGTTTGGACACGTAGAAACGATTGAAGAGCGTTTTGAGCATTTGGTATGGTTGAGAGAAGTACAAGCAGAGAAACCAGCTCATGCGAAAGGATTTATTGCCTTTATTCCATGGCCATTCCAAGATGATGGTACCTTATTGAAAAAAATCAGAGGCATTACGAATAATGTTACGGGAGATGAATACATTCGTATGATTGCTTTAAGCAGAATCATGTTACCTAATATTGAGAACATACAAGCCTCTTGGTTAACGGTTGGAAAAGAAGTAGCACAAATATGTTTACATTCGGGAGCTAACGATTTTGGGTCGATTATGATTGAGGAAAATGTTGTTTCGGCAGCAGGTGCACCACACCGATTCACTGCTCAAGGTATACAAGATGCGATAAAACAAGCAGGTTTTGAGCCTAGATTAAGAAACCAACAATACGAATACCGAGAATTGCCGGTAAATATGGAACAGCAAGTGATTAATTATTAAGTTTGCATAATTCGCCCTCATTTTATTAATTGCGATAAATTATACGAAATTGGAACAGATACAAAAACACATTGAAGCCTTAATATTTGCATCAGAGCAAAGTATTGCTGCTGCTGATTTATTAACTTTAGTGAATCATTCATTAAGCTTAACATTAACTGAAGAAGATATGGCTGCTCAAATAGAAGCCATTAAAGAAAAATACACTTCCGATGATTTTGTATTTGAGTTAGTAGAAATTAGTAACGGGTTCCAGTTTTTAAGTAAAAAAGAATACCATGAATTATTAAATCAATTAATCATTCATCGTGAAAAGAAAAAGCTTTCTACAGCGGCAATGGAGACGTTAGCCATAATTGCTTATAAACAACCCATCACTAAATCAGAAATAGAACTTATTCGTGGAGTAAACTGCGACTATAGTGTTCAAAAATTATTAGAAAAAGACTTAATTTCTATTAGTGGTAGAAGTTCTGGACCGGGTAAACCAATTCTTTACGAAACGAGCCAGAGTTTCATGGATCACTTCGGATTACGTAACCAAAAAGATCTACCTCAATTAAAAGACATTCAATCTTTTGAAAATAGTATTAATCCAGAGGATTCTAACTTAGGTTATGAAACGATTAGTTCTGAAGAAGCCTTGGAGATTGAACTTAGAGAAGATGATACGGTAGCTGAAATTACTGAGGAATCTAATGAAAGCTCGACTTCAGAAAATACTGACACTACAGAAACGGCAACTGAAACCGAAGAATAATTTTTTTTATTTTTTTTGTATTCATTACAATCATTGTATTAAATTTGAGAAGAAAAATAATTCTAAGAAAATTCGTTTTTTATTAAATCGAAATTTCTATATTTATAATACATAAAAAATAGATCAATTCAT
>CAJBVG010000260.1 GCA_903958995.1 uncultured bacterium
GGATTGCTAGGTTCTCAATATTATACCGATCATCCTATTGTTCCATTAGATAAAACTATTGCCGATTTAAACATCGACATGGTTGGACGTATAGATGAAGCGCATCAAAAAGATACCAATTATGTTTATATCATTGGTGCTGATAAGTTAAGTTCAGAGTTAAATGAAATCAACGTTCGAGCAGGAGAAGATATTGAAATCAATTTAGATTATAAATATAATGACCCAAAGGATCCAAATATGTTTTACTACAGAAGTGATCATTACAACTTTGCAAAAAATAATATCCCTATTATATTTTACTTTAACGGAGTGCACGAGGATTACCACAAAGAAGGTGATGAAGTTAGCAAAATCACTTTCCCGATGTTAGCTAAACGAGCACAGTTAGTATTTCTAACCGCTTGGGAACTTGCGAATAGAACCAATAGAATTGTGGTGGATAAGAAGAACGAATTTCCTGATAAAAAATAAATAATAAATGAGTTCCATTGCTGAAAAGTTTTTAGATAAGAGTGCCATTAAAGCATTCGATGCAGAACATCGCAGAAAAATTAATTTCAATATTTCGAAATACAATACTTCTGTTGACAAAGGCTTGCATCAATTTGAAAACCTTGAGTATGCACGCCGAAAAGCGAATACTACGAAATGGAAGGTTATGGAAAACTTAGACCGCTACTTATTGGAGTTCGAAAGTAACTTCATGAGAAAAGGTGGTAAAGTAATTTGGGCAAACGATGTTAAAGAAGCTCAAAAAGAAATTTTAAAAATAATGAAACAAGCTAATGCGAAGATGATTGTAAAATCAAAATCGATGGCTTGCGAAGAAATAGAACTAAATGAATTCTTAGAAAAAAATCATATCGAATCTATCGAAACCGATTTAGGAGAATACATTGTACAGCTATTAGGTCAAAAACCATATCACATCGTTACTCCAGCGATGCACTTATCTAAAGAAGATATTGCAAAGCTATTTAATGAAAAGTTCGGAACACCTATAGATGCTACGCCTACAGAGCTTACCTTAAAGGCTAGAGAATTACTTAGAGAAAAATATTTACGTGCAGATGTAGGTATTTCGGGAGCAAACTTTTTAGTGGCCGATACAGGAAGTATTGCCGTCACCGAGAATGAAGGTAATGCACGATTAACTACTGCCTTCCCAAAAATTCACATTGCATTAGTTGGTATTGAAAAAATTATCCCATCAATAAATGACTTAAATTTATTTTGGCCATTACTTTCTACAAGAGGCACTGGACAAAATATGACCGTTTACAATACTTTATTAAGCGGACCAAAACAAATCCATGAAACTGATGGACCAGAAGAGATGTATGTAATTTTGTTGGATAATGGTCGTAGTAACTTACTTGCACAAAAAGATCAACGCCAAGCCTTGTATTGCATTCGCTGTGGGGCTTGTTTAAACGCTTGTCCGGTATATAAAAACATTGGAGGTCATACATACGATACCACTTACTCTGGACCAATAGGGAGCATTATAACGCCTCATTTAAAAGGCATGGAAGAATTCAAGCATTTGAGTTATGCTTCTAGTCTATGTGGTAATTGTTCGGAAGTTTGTCCGGTTAAAATTGATATTCACAAAGTATTATTATACAACAGAAGAGATGCAGTAAATGGAGGTTATACCACCAAAGCAGAATCGTTTGGATGGATGATGTGGAAACGAAGTATGGTAAGCAGAAAACTAATCGATATGGTTGGAGGTGAATGGAAAAATAAATTCATGAAAATGTTCTTCAAAGGATCCTGGGGTAAGCGCAGAGAGCTCCCTAGTTTCGAACAAAAATCATTTAGTCAGCAATGGAAAGAAAAACATAATGCCAAGTAATCACTTGGCATTTTTGCTTTTCTTCTTATGCGTTTTTACTGCTTCGTGTAAAATAAATTCAATTTGTCCGTTCACACTTCTAAACTCCTCTGTAGCCCAACGCTCGAGTTCCTTCATTATTTCCTGACTCACTCTTAGTGCAAATGCTTTTTTCTCAGACATGCTGTTTATTAATAGATGCTACCTGCATTAACTACTGGGCTTACTGATTTTTCAGCACACAATACCACTAATAAATTACTAACCATCGCTGCTTTACGTTCATCGTCTAAGTCAACAATATTTCGTTCCGACAATTTCGCTAAAGCCATCTCCACCATACCAACTGCACCTTCTACAATAGTTTTACGAGCTGCAACTACAGCTTGCGCTTGTTGTCTTTGAAGCATTGCTCCTGCTATTTCTGCAGAATAAGCTAAGTGAGATATACGAGCTTCTAAAATTAATATCCCAGCTCTGCTTAAACGCTCGTTTAATTCTTCTTCTAGTTTCTCATTTACAATTTGAGTTCCTGCGCGAAGTGTAATGCTCGACTCTTCGTCTTCGAAATGATCGTAAGGGTATGCACCTGCTAAACTTCTAACTGCCGCTTCTGATTGCACTGCAATAAATTGAAAGTAATTATCAACTTCGAAAACTGCTTTAGCAGTATCTTGAACTTGCCAAACAATTACCGCAGCAATTTCAATAGGATTACCAACTTTATCATTCACTTTAATTGGAGAGCCATTTAAGTTCATCGCTCTTAACGAGACTTTTTTCTTCGTAAAAAAAGGGTTCATCCATAAAAAACCATTTTGTTTAACCGTTCCTTTGTACACTCCGAAAAGTGTAATGACTAAGCCTTCATTCGGATTGATAACCGAAAATCCTGGCAGGATAAAGAAAGCTACCACTCCTAACAATACTGCAGGGATTGGCATTTGACTAACACCACTAAATACTGCAACAGCCAATAAAGCAAAAAAGAGCATCAGAATACTGTATCCTGACATTGCTTTTGTAATTTTTTCAGATTCCATATATAAATTTAGTTTAATATCATTTTGATATCACAATTATCGATAGAAGTTTTGGGATTTGCAAGTACCCATTGTAACATTTTGATTGATATGGGATATGAGACATAGGACGCAGGACTTGGGACAAAAAGCTCAATACTATCATTTGCTCTCCCGATAGCTATCGGGATGCACATTTGCACATTTGCACATTTACATTGTACCTTGTACTTAATACATATTACTTAATACATTTTACATAAGCATGAACATCATCCCAAAACTACCTGCATTAGGCGAAACCATATTTACCACCATGAGTGGCTTGGCGAATCAATACAAAGCCATTAACCTTGGGCAAGGGTTCCCTGATTTTCCGATGAGTGAGGAATTAACGGATTTGGTGAATAAGGCAATGAAAGATGGGTTTAATCAATATACTCATTCCAATGGGTTCCCTGCTTTGCGAGAACAGATTGCAGCTAAAGTGGAAAGGCTATATCAGAATAAAATAAATCCCGATACCGATATTACAGTTACACCAGGAGCAACCTATGCTATCTATACTGCGCTTACTACTATTCTTCAACCGAATGATGAGGTAATCGTATTCGAGCCAGCGTATGATTGCTATCACCCTGCTATTGCATTAAATGGTGCGAAGTCGGTTATCATTGAACTTCAAGCTCCTACATTTTCAATACCATGGGACGAGGTGAAAGAAAAAATCAATTCAAAAACAAAAGCCATCATCATTAATACTCCGCATAACCCAACAGGTTACGTATGGACAAAAGATGACATGTTGATGCTTCAAGAATGTACGCGAGATAAAAATATTTTTATTATTTCTGATGAAGTGTATGAGCACCTTATTTTTGAAGGTAAAGCACACGAAAGCGTATTGAAATATCCTGAATTATACAGTAAGAGTTTTGTATGTTTTTCTTTTGGGAAAACATACCACTGCACTGGTTGGAAATTAGGTTATGTAATTGCACCACCAAGTATTAGCAAGGAGTTCAGAAGCATACATCAGTATAATGTATTTTGTGCAGACACCCCAAAACAAGTTGGACTAGCCGAATACATTAAAAACGAGCAAGCTTATCTTCAACTCGGAAAATCGATACAAGAGAAACGCGATTACTTCGCAGGGCTAATGAAACAGACCCCTTTCGTAAGAATACCATCTTATGGTAGCTATTTCGAATGCTATTCCTTTAAAAATATTTCTACAGAATCTGACAAAGAATTTGCTATCCGATTGGTAAAAGAATACGGTGTAGCAGGAATACCTGTTTCTGCATTTTACAAAAGTGGAAAGGATGAGAGTCTTATTCGGTTTTGTTTTGCAAAGAAGGAATCCACGCTGGAGGCAGCCTTTAATCAATTAGCCAATGTGCTAATTCGTTAATGTGCCATTGAAAATGTGCTAATGTGCTAATTCGTTAATGTGCCAATAATTGTTTCATTAAAATTTACGACATTTGACATTTAAATTATCATTGGCACATTAGCACATTGACTAATTAGCACATTAGACATGAAATATTCAAACACCCGCAATCACTCCAAAGAAACATTACTCAATCTTTATCACAACTTGGTAAAGCCGAGAATGATAGAAGAAAAAATGTTGATTTTACTTCGACAGGGGAAAATTGGCAAATGGTTTTCGGGGATTGGGCAGGAGGCTATTTCTGTAGGTACAGCTTTGGCCATGCATAACGACGAATATATTTTACCGATGCATAGAAATCTCGGGGTATTTACTTCACGTGAAGTTCCTTTAGCAAGATTATTAGCGCAGTTTCAAGGAAAAATGTCGGGCTTTACGAAAGGACGGGATCGTTCATTTCATTTCGGAACGCAAGAGTATAAAATCATTGGTATGATTTCGCATTTGGGGCCACAGTTATCTTTAGCAGATGGAATTGCTTTAGCACATAAATTAAAACACGAAGAAAAATCTACCCTCGTTTTTACAGGTGACGGCGCTACAAGTCAAGGTGATTTCCACGAAGCGTTAAA
>CAJBVG010000261.1 GCA_903958995.1 uncultured bacterium
GGTATTAAGTTCAGGAAAAAGTATTTATGGAGATGTTTGGACAGAAGATTTCCGACACGGAGATGCGGTATTGGATGTAAACGAAATACAAAGCATAGGCAAGAACTTAAGTCCGAATGCAACCACAGAAATTATAGAAGGAGGACTGCATGATTTAGGCTTATCTGAATTCAACGTCAGAAATAATTATTTCAAAAGAATTGTTTCATATTAGTGGCTTCGGCTCCGCTCAGCCACCGGTCACTGAGCGGAGCCGAAGTGACCAAGCACCTATTTATATTAATAAAAATTAAATGGAAAAAAACTCATTACATACTCGCAATAGACACAGAGATTTATACGATTTTAAGGCATTAATTGCGAGCTACAAACCGCTACGTGAGTTTGTTTTTCAGAATGAATTTGATGTGATTAGCATTGATTTTTTTAACCCTGAAGCGGTAATAGCCTTGAACAAAGCCTTGTTGAAATGCTATTATAATATAGACTTTTGGGAAATCCCAACCGGATATTTATGTCCACCGATACCAGGCCGAGCAGACTATATACACTATGCAGCAGATTTGTTTGGGGAGAACAATACGAAGTTAAAATGCTTGGATATTGGCGTAGGAGCAAATTGTGTGTACCCTATTATTGGAGTGCAAGAATACCAATGGAAATTTGTAGGATCGGAGATTGAATCCATTGCAGTAAAATCTGCAAAAGCCATTGTAGAAAATAATCCAGTATTACAAAAGACAGTGGATATTCGTCACCAAAAACATCCACTCGATATTTTTAAAGGCATAATACAAACGAAAGAGAAATTCGATTTAGTGATATGCAACCCACCCTTCTTTGGATCGGCAGCAGAAGCGGCACAAGGGAACATTAAAAAGACGAGTAATTTAAGAGGGGAATTGGTGATTAAACCACGACTAAATTTTGGAGGAAAGAACTCTGAATTATGGTGCCCAGGAGGAGAATTGAAATTTGTGAACGATATGATTTATCAGAGTAAAGAGTTTGGTAAACAAATTAAATGGTTCACTACCCTAGTCTCAAAGAAAGAAAACTTAAAGAAGAATTATTTTCATCTCGAAAAATTAAAAGCCTTAGAAGTTCGTACAGTAGAAATGAAACAAGGAAACAAGACGAGCAGAATGTTGGCTTGGACTTTTCAAAAATAAATTTTTTGTAATTTTATTAAATAGAGAAATTCTAAATTGTAAATTGTAATCACGATAGCTGTGTAACTAAATTTGTCCAGTGTCCAGTGTCTAAAGTCCAGTGTCTAGTGTCTCAAGTCCAGCGTCCAGCGTCTAAACTATTAACATTTTCTCCACACCACCCCAAATTGTCAACTAATTTCGTACTTTTGAATCCCGTAACAATACCTGCAAATTCGCTAGTATTTCTTAACAAAAACAATGACCAAATACATTTTCGTTACGGGCGGTGTTACTTCCTCTTTAGGAAAGGGCATCATCTCCGCTTCATTAGCCAAGCTATTACAATCTAGAGGCTACCGAGTTACCATTCAAAAGTTCGACCCTTACATTAACATTGACCCAGGAACGTTAAATCCTTACGAACATGGTGAGTGTTACGTAACCGACGATGGTGCTGAAACGGATTTGGATCTTGGGCACTACGAACGTTTTTTAAATGTTCCAACCTCACAAGCCAACAACATTACTACTGGAAGAATCTACCAAAACGTAATTAACCAAGAGCGTGAAGGTAAATACCTTGGGAAAACAGTTCAAGTTATTCCACATATTACCGACGAAATTAAGCGTAACATGAAACTCCTAGGAGATTCTGGTAATTACGATATCGTTATTACCGAATTAGGAGGCACTGTAGGCGACATCGAGTCGTTGCCATACATTGAGGCTGTTCGTCAGTTTAAATGGGAAATGGGCAGTAATAATGCCATTGTAATCCACTTAACCTTAATTCCATTTTTAGCTGCAGCGGGTGAGTTAAAAACAAAACCAACACAACACTCGGTAAAAATGTTATTAGAGTATGGTATTCAACCAGATATTTTGGTTTGCCGTACCGAACATTCAATTAATCTAGAAATTCGTAAGAAAATAGCTTTATTCTGTAATGTTCACATCAATTCGGTAATCGAATCGATTGATGCATCGACCATTTACGATGTACCATTGTTGATGTTGAAAGAGAATTTAGACAAAACGGTATTAACAAAATTAAAGCTTCCATTAAACGGAGAACCTGATTTAGAATCGTGGAAAGTCTTTTTAGGAAGATTAAAAAACCCTACAAAAGATGTTAGAATAGGACTTGTAGGTAAATATGTTGAATTGCCAGATGCCTATAAATCGATTACAGAATCATTTATTCACGCAGGAGCTGCAAATGAATGTAAGGTTCATGTAGAATATATTCACTCCGAAAATATTAATGCTGATAACGTTAAAGAGAAATTAGGTCATTTACACGGAGTATTGGTTGCACCAGGTTTTGGTAGCCGAGGTATTGAAGGTAAATTAGATGCCATTAAGTTTGTCAGAGAAAACAATATTCCATTCTTCGGTATTTGTTTGGGTATGCAATGTGCAGTTATTGAGTTTGCTCGTAACGTATTAAAAATGAAA
Source organism: uncultured bacterium (assembly GCA_903958995.1). Taxonomy (GTDB): domain Bacteria; phylum Bacteroidota; class Bacteroidia; order Sphingobacteriales; family Sphingobacteriaceae; genus CAJBVG01. The sequence goes on from CAJBVG010000261.1 coordinate 2,613, forward strand.
GGTGCCCATTCTACTGAAATGGATGAAACTTCTAAATATCCAGTTATTGATATGATGGAAGAGCAAAAGAAGATCAAGAACAAAGGGGGAACCATGCGTTTAGGGTCATACACTTGCGAAATTCAGAAAGGAAGTAAGGCTTACCATATTTACGGAAAATCACGCATAAAAGAACGTCACCGCCACAGATATGAGTTCAACAATAAGTACA
>CAJBVG010000262.1 GCA_903958995.1 uncultured bacterium
ACATTAACAATGTTCCGCGTAAGCAGCCTTTAAATTCTCTGCAATTAATTGTGCAGGGCGACCTTCAATATGATGACGTTCAATCATGTGAACTAATTTACCATCTTTAAATAATGCGATAGCTGGTGATGATGGAGGGAAAGGCAACATATGAGCACGAGCGGCATCAACTGCACCTTTTTCCATACCTGCAAATACAGTTACTAATTTAGAAGGTCTCTTTTCACCATCAACAGACATACGAACGCCTGGACGAGCATTTGCTGCTGCGCAACCGCATACTGAATTTACCATAACTAGAACAGTACCTTCGGCATTAATTGCAGCATCTACTGATTCTGGAGTTAATAATTGTTCGAAACCTACACTTGTAAGCTCTTCGCGCATTGGCGCTACCATATATTCTGGATACATATATTGTTTATAATTAATTTAAATTGATACAAATTTAGTGTTTTAACTTGTTTTAAACACTAAATGTTTGATAAGATATGTCATATTCAAGTATTTTTTTGTGTTTTACAAACCAATAGGGTAATTTTGCGTTTCTAATAAGAAAAAATATAAATCAAAATGGTAGATACCTTCGTAAAGTACAAAGTTAAAGACATCTCATTAGCAGAATGGGGTCGCAAAGAAATTCAATTAGCTGAAGCAGAGATGCCAGGTTTAATGGCATTAAGAGCAGAATATGGCCATTCTAAGCCATTAAAAGGTGCTCGTGTTGCAGGTTGTTTGCACATGACTATCCAAACTGCCGTGTTAATTGAAACATTAGTAGAATTAGGTGCAGACGTAACATGGTCATCATGTAACATTTTCTCAACACAAGATCACGCAGCAGCGGCTATTGCAGCAGCAGGAATTTCAGTTTATGCTTGGAAAGGCATGAATGAGGAGGAATTTGACTGGTGTATTGAGCAAACTTTATACTTCGGCGAAGATCGTCAGCCATTAAACATGATATTAGACGATGGAGGTGACTTAACCAACATGGTATTTGATAGATTCCCTCAATTAGTTGCTGGAATTAAAGGTTTATCTGAAGAAACTACAACTGGAGTACTTCGTTTACACGATCGTATGAAGAATGGTACTTTAGTAATGCCTGCAATCAATGTGAATGACTCAGTAACTAAATCAAAATTTGATAATAAATACGGTTGCCGTGAATCATTAGTAGATGCTATTCGTAGAGCTACTGACATCATGATGGCTGGTAAAGTTGCTGTAGTTTGTGGTTTTGGCGATGTGGGTAAGGGATCTGCAGATTCATTATCAAACTCAGGTGTTCGTGTAATTGTAACTGAAATTGACCCTATCTGTGCTTTACAAGCTGCGATGGAAGGTTATGAAGTTAAAAAATTATCGACTGCTATTGCTGAAGCTGATATCGTAGTAACTGCTACTGGTAACTTCAACATTGTTCGTGGAGAGCATTTCAAAATGTTAAAAGACAAAGCTATTGTTTGTAATATCGGTCACTTCGATAATGAAATCGATATGGCTTGGTTAAACAAAAACTATGGCAACACTAAAATTGAAATCAAACCACAAGTTGATAAATATACTGTTGATGGTAACGATATCATTATATTAGCTGAAGGTCGTTTAGTAAACTTAGGTTGCGCAACTGGTCACCCATCATTTGTAATGTCGAACTCGTTTACTAACCAAACATTAGCTCAATTAGAGTTATGGACAAACGCTAGTAACTACGAAAACAAAGTGTATACATTACCAAAACACTTAGACGAAAAAGTTGCTCGTTTACACTTAGCTAAAATTGGTGTTGAATTAGAAGAACTTTCTGAAGAACAAGCAAGCTATATTGGTGTTCCTAAAAACGGTCCGTTTAAAAACGACGCATACCGTTACTAGTACCCAGTATTGAGATATTAGTATTGAGAAACTCAATACCTACTAAAATTAAGGAGATGCATTTGCGTCTCCTTTTTTAGTTTTAAGAATTGAGATATTAATATTGAGAAACTTACCAATCTGTAATTAAATGTTATTTTTACAACAAAAAACGCAAAATTTGTCTTTCTCAACTCTAATATCTAATATCTTATGACTAAGTTGTCGGTTAACATCAACAAAATCGCTACTCTCCGCAATGCAAGAGGTGGTAATAATCCTGATTTAATTAAGACGGCATTAGACTGTGAAAAATTTGGCGCTCAAGGCATCACCGTACATCCTCGTCCGGACGAACGCCACATTCGTTACCAAGATGTTTACGATTTAAAGAAAGTACTTACTACTGAATTCAACATAGAAGGAAATCCGAAAGAAGACAAATTCGTAGAGCTTGTTTTAAAGAATACTCCTGCACAAGTTACACTAGTACCTGACTCTGAAAATCAAATTACTTCCAACCACGGATGGGATACTATTAAACATCAAGATTATTTAAAAGAAATTATTGCTGTATTTAAAAGCAAAAATATAAGAGTCTCTATTTTCGTAGATCCTACTATTGAAATGGTAGAAGCAGCTGCAACTACTGGTACCGATCGTATTGAATTGTATACCGAGTCGTACGCAAATCAATATCATCAAAATAAACATGAGGCTATAGCTCCTTATATCGCTGCAGCACTAAAGGCCAAAGAATTAAATCTTGGTATTAATGCAGGCCACGATTTAGACTTACATAACCTCGCTTTCTTCAAGCAATCTATCCCAAATTTATTAGAGGTTTCTATTGGACATGCACTCATTTCTGATGCACTTTATTACGGACTAGAAAACACCGTACAACTCTACTTGAAACAATTGTTATAAACATTTGCACATCTTGGCTTTTAACGGTCTTGGCATTTGATTTTGCGATGCAAAATCGCTAATTTGCGCCACATTTTTCAACGTACATGAACTTAGATATTAACTACAAAGAAGCATTCGAAGGTCGCCATATCGCGCCTAATGCTGAAGACACTCAAAAAATGCTTGAAACCATTGGAGTGGCTAGTGTTGACCAATTAATCGAAGAAACCGTTCCCGCAAAAATCCGACTGAAAAGCCCACTTAATTTACCTGCTGCAAAATCGGAATTTGATTATTTAAAAGACCTAAAACTTACTGCTTCTAAAAATAAAGTCTTTCGTTCATACATCGGTCAGGGTTACAA
>CAJBVG010000263.1 GCA_903958995.1 uncultured bacterium
ATTTTTCACTGCAAACTCGAAGATTGCTGTACGTACAGCCTCTTCATTACTAGTGCTCAATAGCCAAATGGTATCACTTACTTTGTTCGCTTTTTTCACTCCAGCAATAGATTCCATTTTGTTCTGATCAATAAATTTATCAAACTCTACTCTAAACACATATTCGCCTGCCACGTGATTTTGTAAATTCTTGGTATCATCGTTTGCAACGATTTTGCCTTTATTGATAATCACTACTTGATCACAAATAGCTTCTACTTCTTGCATAATGTGAGTAGATAGGATAACCGTTTTTTGCTGACCAATTTGTTTGATGAGTTTTCTGATTTCCGACAATTGATTCGGGTCGAGACCAGAAGTTGGCTCATCCAGAATTAATACATCAGGGTTATGAATCATGGCTTGTGCCAATCCCACTCGCTGACGATATCCTTTTGATAATTGACCAATCTTTTTATGCTGCTCCCTTTCTAAACCGGTTAAGGCAATCATTTCTTGAATACGTTCTTTCGGATTCTTCAAATCATGTAAACCAGCAACGAAAGCTAAATATTCTTACACATACATATCCAAATAAAGTGGATTATGCTCGGGAAGGTAACCTATACGTTTACGTACTTCTAAAGAATCAGAATTGGTATCAAAACCACAAACGGTTACTTTACCCGAGCTTGCTGGAATAAAGCAGGTTATGATTTTCATGGTGGTAGATTTACCTGCACCATTAGGGCCTAGAAAACCTAAGATTTTACCAGGCTCGGCTTTGAAAGAAATCTCATCAACAGCCTTTTGCTCCCCGTAAATTTTACTTAAACGCTCAACTATTACCGACACTTTTATTTACTTTAATTTTGAGCACGAAAGATAAGTATTTTAAATTTATCTTTGCGACATGATTACAAAAGAGGATATTTTTAAAAATGTAGTTTCACACTCAAAAGAGTATGGTTTTGTCTTCCAATCGAGTGAGATTTATGATGGCTTAAGTGCTGTATATGATTACGGTCAATTAGGGGCTGAATTAAAGAATAACATCAAAACGTACTGGTGGAAATCCATGGTACAAATGCATGAGAACATTGTGGGGATTGACTCTGCCATCTTTATGCATCCAAAAATATGGAAAGCATCAGGCCATGTGGATGGATTTAACGATCCGATGATTGACAATAAGGACTCTAAAAAGCGCTATCGTGCTGATAATCTTATTGAAGACCGTATTTCGAAATACGAAAAAGAGGGAAAAACTCAAAAAGCAGAAGCGCTCCAAAATAGCCTCGATGAAGCGTTGAAATCAGATAATTTAGCCGATTTAAAACAACTTATTATCGATCACGAAATTGCTTGTCCGGTTTCTGGAACACGCAATTGGACTGACGTTCGTCAGTTTAACCTGATGTTTAGTACACAATTTGGCTCATTAGCTGAAGATGCTGATGCTGTTTATTTACGTCCGGAAACGGCACAAGGAATCTTTGTAAATTTCTTGAATGTTCAAAAATCAGGAAGAATGAAAATCCCATTTGGTATCGCCCAAATAGGTAAGGCATTCCGTAACGAGGTTATCGCTCGCCAGTTTATTATGCGTATGCGTGAGTTCGAACAAATGGAAATGCAATTCTTTGTTCGTCCGGGTACCGAAATGGAATGGTATGCGTATTGGAAAGAGGCTCGTTTGAAATGGCATCTAGCTCTTGGGACACCAGCAGCATCTTACCGCTACCACGATCATGCGAAATTAGCACATTATGCAAATGCAGCAGTAGATATTGAATTCGATTTTCCATTTGGATTTAAAGAGGTTGAAGGAATTCACTCGAGAACAGATTTCGATTTAAAACAACACCAAGAATTTTCGGGTAAGAAATTACAATTCTTCGATCCAGAAATTAATCAGAATTACATTCCTTATGTTATTGAAACTTCTATCGGTTTAGACCGTATGTTTTTATTAACGATGTGTAATGCTTACAAAGAGGAAGATTTAAGTGATGGTGATAAAGTTGATTCACGTGTTGTATTAAAATTCCACCCAGCTTTAGCACCAGTAAAAGCAACAGTTATGCCATTAACGAAAAAAGATGGCTTACCTGAAAAAGCAAGAGAAGTAATGAACATGTTGAAATTAGATTTCAATGTTCAGTATGATGAAAAAGATTCTATTGGCAAGCGTTACCGCCGCCAAGATGCAATAGGTACGCCATTCTGCATCACAGTTGATTACGAATCGTTAGAAAACAATACCGTAACTATTCGACATAGAGATAGCATGCAACAAGAACGTATTGCTATTGATGAGTTGCAAAAAATGATAACGGATAATGTAGGTTGGAAAACCTTATTATCTTAACAAGATGTTTAAAAGCCGAAGAAATTCGGCTTTTTTTTATTCATCACCATCAAAATCTTTGAATGGATTTTGATCCTCCACATCCTTTTTTGCTTTAAGGAATAAGACGTTTGCATCGGCTTTAATTTCTTCGAGTTTACATCCGAATTCAATACAAACATCTGAATTTAAAACGCCTAGTTGATAGCACATCAGGAGCTGTGCATTTAAACTAACACAATACATGCATAAGGAACTAAACAATCCTAGATCCCTAAAAAAATCATCTTCACGCTCGGTTAGCTCAGCAGCATTGGTATAAAAGCGTATGCAATCGGAGAGTAAATCATTTTTCATAAACTGATCCATTCCTTCTTGTGTGGAAATTACTTTATACAACTCCACCGACATTTGTTGAGATTTGCCACTCAACTTTTTAATCACTTCTTCTTTTGTTTCCATCTTATTAGATTTCTTACAAATCTCTTAGATGTTATTGAAATTCTCAACTGCATATATGCAGGTTTTTTTATCAGCGGAAAATGTGTAAATTGTGTTATGCAAGTACGCCTCCTCTTACTCTTCTGCATGTTCATCTCTAATAACCTATTCTCACAAATTCGAGAGTTAGGTATAAAGACTGGTATCAGCAATTCAATAATTGATATAACCGAAAAAGACAAAAAATACAATACTTCAGCTGGTCAAAGCTTCTATACACAAGGGTTTGCTCAAGTTTATCATTTTAATAATTTTAGTGTACAAACGGGATTGGGACTCATTGAGAAAAATTCGAAGTATCAATACAAAACAAAAGTTACAGGAATAATAGATTCTGTTACAGTTTCCACGCAATTAGAAACTCGTAGTTTTTTTATAGAGTTAGATGGAAAATTTAAAATTTTAATTCCCGAAATGCCTAAGGTAATTCCGTATGTAGTAGTGGGCGGACAATACTTGATATTAAATAAACAAACGTATAATATAAAATTTGGCTTGCAAAAGCAACAATTTCAAGGAGTATTAGGATTTGGAACCGATGTTGATTTCCGCAAATTGCATTTGTTTCTAGAGTACAATCGTTTCCTTACTATGAACACGAATTACAGCAAAAATCCGGATTTTAAATATTATGAACAAAGTGCTGTTTATTTATTGGGCTTAAAGTTTATTTTACCACCGAAAAAGTCCAAATAATCCTTACTTAATCAAAGAGGATTGTATCTTTGGGATATGATCATAAAAACAGCCGAATTTCTAATCAGCAATACCAAGCAAGATCGATTACCAGAGCCTACGATGCCTGAATTTGCCTTTATAGGGCGTTCGAACGTAGGGAAATCTTCGCTTATTAATATGTTGTGCCGAAAAAAAGGCTTAGCTAAGACTTCTCAAAGTCCAGGGAAAACTCAAGTAATTAACCATTTCGTGATTAACAGCGATTGGTTTTTAGTGGATTTACCGGGATATGGATACGCTAAAGTTTCTCAAACCACCCGTAAATCATGGGAAGGAATGATAAAGACCTATTTAGAAACTAGAGAAAATCTACAATGCGTTATGGCATTAGTGGATTCACGACTCGAACCACAAAAGGTCGATTTAGAATTCATTGATTGGTTAGGTGGCAAAGGGATTCCTTTTTGCATCATCTTTACGAAAGCCGATAAACAATCGAAAGCAAAGACTGCAGCTAATGTTGATTTATTTAATGAAACTCTTTTGAAAAACTGGGAAGAACTACCTACATTCTTCATTACTTCAGCAGAAGAAGGAACAGGGAAAGAAGATGTTCTAGAATACATAGATCAAATCAATAAAAACTACATCCCTTTTGACGAACAATAATATTTTTAATGAAGAACTATTTATCACTCATCAAATTTAGTCATACTATTTTTGCCTTACCCTTTGCGGTAATTGGATTTTTTTTAGCGATTCGCACGAGTCACGCCGAATTTGATTCGCGTTTATTTTTATTGATGTTGATTTGCATGGTTACTGCGCGCAGTGCTGCTATGGCCTTTAATCGTTACATCGACAGGCATATCGATATTCAAAACCCAAGAACAAAAAACAGAGAAATTCCTGCAGGAATTGTGAAAGCAAATACTGCATTATATTTTGTCATTTTAAACTGCCTTATATTTGTAGCTGCAACATACTTCATCAATCCGATTTGTTTTTACTTATCGCCCGTAGCCTTATTTGTTGTTTTGGCGTATAGTTATACCAAACGATTCACTGCTTTATGTCACTTCGTTCTTGGACTAGGATTATCGTTAGCACCAATAGGAGCTTACTTAGTGATTACAGGAACATTTGCATTAACACCAGTATTATTTTCATTTGCGGTATTAACTTGGGTAAGTGGATTTGATATTATCTATTCGTTACAAGATGAAGAGTTTGATAAATCGTTAGCGTTACATTCTATCCCAAGTTTATTAGGGAAAGTAAATGCTTTGCGATTATCAAGTGTATTGCATGTATTTTCAGCGGCCTTCGTTATAGTTCCAGGTTATCTAGAACATTTCTCGTGGATGTATTGGATTGGCGTTGCTATTTTTTGTGGGATGTTGGTATATCAACATCGTTTGGTAAAACCAAATGATTTAAGCAAAGTAAATCTTGCATTTATGACCACCAATGGTGTTGCTAGTATTTGCTTCTCTATCTTTTTCTTACTTGATTATTTTTTATTTTAATACCATTCCCCATGTTTTCTTTAGATAAAATTAAAAGAACATTCTTACCCGAAACCCTTGATATTACTTGGGAAAACTTACTCCCATTTTTTGAGACTTTAAACAATAGTGCGCTTTTAAACAAAAGCGATTTAGAGCAATGGCTTTTAGATCGAAGTGAATTAGAAGCTGTGCTAGAGGAAGATTTTGCATGGCGATATATTGGCATGACATGCGATACTACGGATGAAAAAATACAGCAATCGTTCGAATATTTTGCAACAGAAATTGAACCACATATTTCCGAGTGGACCAATACATTGAATGAGAAATTTCTTCAGTGTGAATTCTATAAAGAACTAGATGTAGATACTTATAAAATTTACATACGAACGTTAAAAAGTCAGTTTGAAATA
>CAJBVG010000264.1 GCA_903958995.1 uncultured bacterium
AAACATTTTTAATCCAAATGAATGTTTATTACTTTATAATAATAAACCACAATTATTAGAGGATACGAATTTTGTTTTTATTTGGGATCCTTGGTTTGCACCAATAGAAGGAAATTTGAATTTAGAAGAGTTGAAAAAATCAGATAGGTTAAAAGTGGACATTGTATTTAAGACTGTTGGAAGGAAAAAGGACACGTTGGAATATATTGTATTTCGAAGAAAATAATTTTGGTGGCATGACTTAAGTGGTGCCACCAAAAAACTGCATTTATGCATCTTTTTTAAAAAAGTTGCATTTATTAAACTTTATCTTGAATAGAGCACAAAAACGGCAGGTCTTTTATGAAGTTCTGGTTTGTTTTCTCTCCAATCACCGATAGTCATAGTTTTTAGACTTTGGTTTTCGCCAGTTATATCAACACCAATAGAAAGTGACGTTGTTGTTTTGCAATTTTTAACTACATCATCAAAAAGATGATTATTACGGAAAGGTGTTTCGATAAATATTTGTGTGATGTTATATTTTTCACTCACCATTTCTAAATCTTTGATGCGTTTGATGCGGTCTACTTTATCGATGGGAAGATAACCTACAAAAGTAAATTGTTGACCGTTGAAACCTGCAGACATGAGCGCCATTAAAATTGATGATGGTCCAACAAAAGGGAACACTTCGATATTTCTTTTATGGGCTTCGCGAATGACCTCAGCACCAGGATCGGCAACTCCAGGGCAACCAGCTTCCGACATTAATCCGATCTCGTCGGTGTTGTCGAATAATTTAAAATACTGAGAAATGGGTAATCTATCTTTTTTGCTGTGAAGCAAAATGGTTAAATCTTTTTGAGGGGTGCTGATTCCAATTTTCTTTAAATATGCGCGAGCTGTTTTTTCGTTTTCTACAATAAAAACGGTTAAACGTTTTATGGTTTCAATAGCATCTTGAGGAAGAGTGTTTGTTATCGGGGCATCTTCATCGAGAGAAACAGGTATTAAATACAGTCGCTTATTCATAAAGGCAAAGCTAAGTAAATAGATTAACTTAGTTGATCAACTGCATTTTTTAAGCGATCAAATGATGCTAAAATTGTTTCTTTATCGGCTGCTCCTACAGACATACGGTACCAGTCTGAACTTGACGATGCACCAAATGCAGTAAACGGAACCATAGCCAACTGAGCATGTGAAAGGATGTAAGAAGTAACATCCATACTGTTTTCAATTACTTTGCCTTCTGGGGTCTTCTTACCTTTAATCGCCACTTTTACGGTTAAGTAAATAGCACCCATAGGCTCAATAGAGTCGAAAGGGTAGTTATTATTTTTCAGGTTTTGGAAACCATCATGTAAGGCATCTAAACTTTCTTTGATTTTATTTTTAAATGGTCCCATGAAACCATCTATAGCAGGTTTATTTTTTAGGAAACCAGCAGTTGCAACTTGTTCGGCTTTAGGAGCCCAAGCGCCTACGTGGCCCAATATTGCTTTCATTTTATCAATAATGTATTGTGGTCCGAACGACCAACCCACACGAACACCAGTTGCAGCGAAAGCTTTTGATATTCCATCCACATAAATAGTATAATCGCGTAATTCAGGACGAAGATTAATAGGGTCAACGTGTTTATGGTTGCCAAAAGTTAATGTCCAATATACTTGATCATATAAAAGATAAAGAGGTTTTTCTCCTGCAGTACGACTTTTGTTTTCGGCGATAATTAAATCACAAATTTCTTCTAAATCTTTTTTGGTAAACATTGTACCAGTTGGATTTAAAGGACTACATAACGATAATAATTGTGCACCTTTTAAGTGAGGAGCAATTTCGGATGCACGAGGCATGAAATTATTATCTTGAGTAGTTTCCACCATAACGGCTTCGGCACCTACTAAATGGCAATAGTGATTATTATTCCAAGACGGTACAGGGAATACTACTTTATCTCCTGGGTCTAATATTGTTCTGTATATAGCATAGATAAGCGGACGAGAACCACCTGCTACTAATATTTCATCGGTAGTGTATTCTAAGTTTCCGTTTTCTTTTAAGAAAGCACAAATAGATTCGCGAAGAGAAAACTCACCATTTGCTGGAGGGTAATTTGTATAACCAGCTTTATATGCTTCAACTATTTTGGTCTCAAGGTCGGATGGGATTGGATAATGTTTAGGGTCAAAATCTCCAATGGTTAGGTTGCAAATTTTTGCTCCCTTTCGTATCATTTCATTTACTTCATTTCCAATTTTGATAATCTCTGAGCCAATCAGAGTATCAGCCATTCTCGATACCTTTCCCATGTTGTTGTGATTAATGTGCTAAAGATAATGTATCTTGATTAAAATTAAAATCAGTTCTTCAATTTGAAAACATAAAAGTTTTCCACCTTTCTGCTCAAGCTAAAGTACTTATTAATTCCTGTATGATTTATTGCTAAGGTGTCATTCGTATATAGGTAAGTAGCACCTCGGCGAATGGCGTTTTCTAATCGGCTTTCTGATCCTAAACTTTCATCTAAGTCGCTTAACGCATTAAACCCAAAACCCTTTTTCTCGAGGTGATAAAAGTAAATGCAACCAGAGATATCTGGACCAACAATACAAAGAGCATTGCTTGGGCTAGCAGATATAAGTGCAGATCGTGTTTCCAATTGATACAGTTCCATTGGAATGGCAGGATTTGTTTTTGTAAATCGAGAAGGGATTATTCTTAATCCAGCTAGTATTGGTGATAAGATTAACATGGTAAGAAGAAATGCATTTGCATTTTTTCTCAAAGAAACATTCTTCACGCCATAAGCAACCATTAGGAACAGCACAGGCAAATAAGGCATCATGTAATAGGAATGCACATTCATTTGAGCTAGCTCTATAATGTGGTATGTGATAAGGGAGATAGTCCAAATGAGCATTGGCAGAAACCATTTCGATTTCCAGAATCTATTTTTAAAAAAGTAATAAATCGAAATTAGAAAAAGGATAAATGACGCGTAGTTTAAAAGTAAATCGGGAAGGTCGCTTATTAAATTTTGAGTGATGGTTGACAGTCCTTTATGCCAATCGCTTTCGGGTTTAAAGGTGATGCCAAAATCTTCTAGTCCTGTTGATTTGATTAGGGCTACTGATCTGCGATACCAAAGCAAAGGAATGGCACATGCGGTAATTCCGAAAATCACTAATGCAATAATTTTCTTTTTAGCGACATCAATATTCAATAATATATAAGGTGCGATAAAGAAACCGACTGCTAGAAATTGGAGTTTGGTTAAACCGGCGAGGGTTAGAAGAAGTAGTGCTAATATATATTGGGTAATTGGTTCCCGATAGCTATCGGGATGGTGACTGGTAACTGGAATATTAGAGCCACCGAACCATTTTAAGAAGTAGTATAAGCCCCAAACGGAACTGCCAAGTGCAAGGATATCGGGTAGGGCGCTAAATCCGAAGTAGTAAAGATCGGGACTAAAGGTATAGGCTAGGGCAGCGAAACCTGCTGCGATATCGTGTTTGAGTAATAATCTGCTTAGGAGAAACATTCCGATAGCACCCCAAAAGGTAATGAGGAGAGAAACTAAACGGTGCACCCAATTATGTAGGCCGAAAGTTTTATAGCCCAAGGCTACTATATATTCATAAGAAGGGAATTGCATACCGGTAACTCCATTGCTATCTAGACGACGATCAACTCGAGGATTCATAATGTCCATATCTTCTTGATAGAAGTTACGAGCGACGGCAAGGGTATTGCATTGGCGCCACACATGAACGCTTCGAGGACCAAGGTTAATAAAGGGTAAATGAGAGATTGCACTAATGATAAGGGCAAAAATCACTATACGAGTACCAGAAAGCCATTTACTTGTCGACATAGGCTACTAAAATAAGGTTTAAAAAATAATTTCCATTACTTGTCCCGTCTAATACGGGATTTCCACATATTCTTTCGGAAATATCTGTTGCAAAGCATGGTAATTAAAAATATTTCGCTTATCTTTGCCCTCCCTTATATAGGTATATGGGGGATAAATCAATAAAAATCAATTAATTAATTATTATCAATGAATACGTTAAGTTACAAAACTGTCTCTGCTAACAGCAAAACTGTTACGAAGGAATGGGTCGTAATCGACGCCAACACAGAGATTTTGGGGCGCCTAAGCTCTAAGATAGCTTTTATCTTAAGAGGCAAACACAAGGCTAATTTCACCCCACACGTAGACTGCGGTGATAACGTTATCGTTATCAATGCAGAAAAGGTTAGGTTTACAGGAAACAAATTCACTCAGAAAGAGTATGTTTCGTACACTGGTTACCCTGGAGGTCAACGCTTTATTTCCCCAAAGGATTTAATGGCTAAGCATCCAACACGTGTGGTAGAGAAAGCGGTACGCGGTATGCTTCCTAAGAATAAGCTAGGAAATGCTATTTTCAAGAATTTATATGTGTATGCTGGTGGAGAACATCCACATGCGGCACAGAGTCCTAAAACCATTAAATAACCAAGAAGATGACAGTAAATACATCAGGAAGAAGAAAGACTGCTGTTGCCCGCATTTATCTATCTGAAGGAAGCGGAAACATCCTTGTAAACGGCAGAGATTATAAAGAATACTTTCCAACATTACCATTGCAATTTATCGTTAACCAATCCTTACAAGTTGCAGACATGTTAGGTCAATTCGATATTAAAGCGAATGTTGATGGAGGAGGTATTAAAGGACAAGCTGAAGCAGTTCGCTTGGCTATTGCAAAGGCAATCCTTGAAAAGGATCCAGAAAAACGTTCGGCGTTAAAAGCGAAGAGCTTATTAACCCGCGATGGTCGTATGGTAGAACGTAAGAAACCAGGACGTCGTAAAGCGAGAAAAAGATTTCAATTTAGTAAACGTTAATTTTTGGAGGACCTTAAACAATGGCACGTACATCATATCAAGACTTATTAGACGCTGGTGTTCACTTCGGACACTTAACGCGCAAATGGAATCCAAAAATGGCTCCTTATATTTTTATGGAGAAGAATGGGATTCATATTATCGATTTGAATAAAACATTAGTAAAAGTTGAAGAAGCTTCTGCTGCAATTAAACAAATCGTAAAATCAGGAAGAAAAGTATTGTTTGTAGCTACAAAGAAACAAGCAAAAGATATCGTTGCTGAACACGCAAAAAGAGTAAACATGCCTTTCGTAACAGAAAGATGGTTAGGTGGTATGTTAACAAACTTTGCTACAGTTCGCAAGTCAATTAAGAAGATGTCAAACATCGACAAAATGGCTAAAGACGGTACTTTCGAAATTCTTTCAAAAAAAGAGAAATTAATGATCACTCGTGATCGTATTAAATTAGAAAGAGTGTTAGGTGGTATTGCTGATTTAAATCGCTTACCAGCAGCATTGTTCATAATTGATGTTAAGAAAGAGCACATTGCTGTAACTGAAGCATTGAAATTGAACATCCCTACATTCGCTATGGTTGATACGAACTCAGATCCAACGGATATTGATTTCGCAATTCCAGCAAACGATGACGCTACAAAATCTATCTCTTTAATTACAGGTATCATTACCAAAGCAATTGAAGAAGGATTAGAAGAGCGTAAACGCGAGCGTGAAGAAGATGCTGAAAAAGAAGGAGCAGCAGCAAAGATTGCAGCTGAAACAGCAGAAACTACAGAGAAATCTGCAGATAAAGCAACTGACAAATCAGCACCAAGAAAAAGAAAATCAGAATCAACAGAGAAATCTGCTGAATAATTAATCAAAGGTTAAAAGTAGTGGCATTTGATGATCAGGTGCGGCTCACTTTTAACCTTTTTTTCAAACAAAAAATTTATAAAAAATATTATGTCAACAGTTACTATTAGTGCAACAGAGGTAAACAAATTACGTTTACAAACTGGTGCTGGAATGATGGATTGTAAAAAAGCGTTAACAGAAACTAATGGAGATTTCGAAGCAGCGATTGACTACTTACGTAAAAAAGGCGCTAAAGTAGCAGCAAGTCGTTCGGATCGTGATTCATTAGAAGGTGCTGTTATTGCAAAAACTACTGCAGATGGTAAAAGAGGTATTGTTATCGAATTAAATTGCGAAACAGACTTCGTAGCTAAAAACGCAGAGTTTGTACAATTTGCAAATGATATTGCTGATTTAGCAATTTCTAATAACCCAGCTACTTTAGCTGATTTAGTTGCTTTGCAATTAAACGGGTTAGTATTATCAGATATCATTTTAGATAAAATTGGTAAAATCGGAGAAAAAATCGGAGTATCTAAATACGAAATTTTATCAGCTGATAAAGTTGTAGCATATATTCACGCTGGTAACCGTTTAGGTGTATTAGTAGGTTTGAATTCTAATGCAAACGGTAACGCTGATGCTGCAGGTAAAGACGTAGCAATGCAAATTGCAGCGATGAACCCTGTTGCAGTTGATAAAGGTGATGTTGATGCAACTACGATCGAAAGAGAGTTAGAAATTGCAAAAGATGTTATCCGTGCAGAAGGTAAACCAGAAGAAATGGTTGAAAAAATTGCTCAAGGTAAATTGAACAAATTCTACAAAGATTCTACCTTATTAAACCAAGAGTTTGTAAAGGATGGTTCAAAAACAGTAGCTCAAATGCTAAATGATATTGAGAAAGACTTAACAGTTACCGCGTTTAAACGCGTTGCTTTAGGAGCTTAATTCTATTAAAAATCCCCTCGAAATTTCGAGGGGATTTTTTTTGTCCATTGAATATTGCATATCTTCGTACTACAAAACTGATCATGAAATACAAAAGAATTCTTCTTAAGCTTAGTGGCGAGTCTTTAATGGGTAAAAAGCAGTACGGTATTGACACCGAAATGGTCCATCAATACGCTGTTGATATTAAAGAAGTTGTGGATAGTGGTGTGGAAGTGGCCATAGTTATTGGTGGTGGAAATATTCATCGTGGGTTAGATGCAGAGAAAGGTGGAATGGATAGAGTACAAGCTGATTATATGGGAATGCTTGCTACCGTTATTAACAGTATGGCATTGCAAGATGCTCTAGAAAAAGTGGGAATTAAAACTCGTTTACTTTCTGCTATTAAAATGGAACAAATTTGCGAACCATTTATTCGTCGCAGAGCTATTCGTCACCTTGAAAAAGGTAGAGTAGTAATTTTTGGTGCAGGTACTGGTAATCCTTACTTCACTACAGATACTGCTGCTTCGTTAAGAGCTATTGAAATTGAAGCAGACGTTGTTCTTAAAGGAACTCGTGTAGATGGTATTTATACTGCCGATCCAGAGAAAGATAAGAACGCTGTTCGTTTTGAGAAAATCACTTTTACTGAAGTATATGATAAAGGATTAAATGTTATGGACATGACAGCCTTTACACTTTGCCAAGAAAACAATTTACCTATTATTGTTTTTGATATGAATACAAAAAGCAATTTTTTGAAAGTAGCTTTAGGTGAAGATATCGGAACATTAGTACACGCTTAATAAATAAACATTTAAAATTCATTCATACAAAAACACTATGAGCGAAATAGTAAAAGGTCTAATCGAAGACGCAAAAGATAACATGAACAAAGCTGTTGATCATGTTGAATTAGAATTACAAAAAATTCGTGCTGGTAAGGCAAGCCCTCAAATGCTTGATGGTATTGTGGTTGATTACTATGGTACACCAACACCTTTATCTCAAGTTGCGAATGTAAATACTCCTGATGCACGTACCATTGTTGTACAGCCTTGGGAAAAAAGTTTAATCTCTGCAATAGAGAAAGCTATTACCGATGCTAACTTAGGAATCAATCCACAAAATGATGGTATTGTTGTTCGCTTAAATGTTCCACCTCTTACAGAAGAGCGTAGAAAAGATTTAGTGAAGAGAGTTAAAGCAGAAGGTGAAGCTGGAAAAATTGCGATTCGTAACATCAGAAAAGATGTAAACGAGAAAATTAAGAAAGCACAAAAAGATGGTGTTTCTGAAGACGAAGCTAAAGTAGGTGAAGCAGAAGTTCAGAAATTAACCGACTCTTATATCTTGAAAGTTGATAAACATATTGACTTGAAGGATAAGGATATTATGACAGTTTAATCTGGTAACTAGTGAATAGTGACTGGTAACTGGTATATGTCTAGTTACTAGTCACCAGTCACCAGTTACTTCATGATACAAACATGCAAGTAACACTAGGATTCTCGTCGTGCCCAAACGATACTTTTATTTTCGATGCTCTCTTGCATGGAAAAATTGATACAGAAGGATTAACCTTTATTCGAGTTATTGAAGACGTAGAGTCACTCAATAAGAAAGCCCAAAATGCTCAATTAGATATTACCAAGCTAAGCTATCATGCCTTTGCTCATTTAACACATTTGTATAAATTGTTGAATTCTGGAAGTGCACTCGGTTTTGGAGTTGGACCTTTATTAATTAGGAATGAGCCCTTCGGCTCCGCTCAGGGACCTCTTAGCATTGAGGAAACACTCTCACTACTCACTACTCACTACTCATTACTACGTATCGGTATACCGGGCG
>CAJBVG010000265.1 GCA_903958995.1 uncultured bacterium
AAAAATCGGACATAACATAACTGATTACAGATGGAATGGTACCGATGAGTATGGCGATCGACTAGCCAATGGCGTTTACTTGTACCGTGTAATTATTAAAGATAACAACAGCTTTAAAGAGAGAGCTACCGATGCCGATAAATATTTCAGTCAGGGTTTCGGGAAAATCTACCTTATGAAGTAGCTTCTTCTTTTTTAGCTTCTAATTTATAAAGCAACAAAATACTCGTCACCACATACACCACTGCTATTAATATCCGAACGACATCTGATTTGAAATAAAAGGATACAAAATAGAATGGGAACATCATCAAGGTTGCGATGAACACAATTTTATATAAATACCAAAACGGAATAATATCTAACATCCTAACTTTTAAAATTACTTTAGAAATTAAAGTACAGACAAATGCATAAATGGTATTGGTAATTAAATGGGCTATACTCGCTCCTATCAATCCGTATTTAGAAATCAATACATAAGTTAACCCGATATGGAACACCAATTCAATACCTTGAATAATGCTGATGTATTTTGTTTTATTGGTGATTAAAAAGATATCGTGGTAACTATTGAAACGATAGAAAAAGGTGATGGCGTAAATAGCAAAGAATATAGCACTACTTTGGTAGTCGGATCCAAATACTAATGGAATAAAAGAAGGACTCCAGGCAATAAGTGCTACTACTATTGGATATAAAATCAAAGTAACTTCGCGTTGATAATTATTACGAACTCTTAATAGTTCTTTGATGTTACCATCGTTATACGCTTTTAACATAAAAGGAAAAGCAATGGCCGAAAACGAAGTATAGAATACAGTAATTAAAGGAACTTCAAAATTACCATTGCTAATACGGGCGATACTTACAGAGTCATTCAACAGGTACGAAAGCAAAAGTTTATCGGTATGCGTCATGATTACCCCAAAGAATAATCCGATACCAATAGGCAAACCATAGCGCCATAGGTTATGAAGTAACTCCTTATGAAAAGCGAAGTGCTCCTCTTTGAAGAAACGTTGTATATAAATATTATTGATGATACTAGGAGCAACACCTGTTATTGTTAATATCAATACATAATGTATTAATGAAGCTTTAACTGTAAAGGCAATAAAAATTAGTCCAAGCTTAATGGTTTGTATAGTTAAGGTATTCAGAAAATACGCTCCGACTCTACGCATACTTAGAAACATGTTTAACTCTGCACTTTGAAATATCCCAGGGATAATGAGCAAAACAACCCAGATGTAGTATTTATTCCAATCAAAAAAAGAACTCATGGAATTGGTAACCCAGAGATAAATACTTAGCAGAAGTACAACAACTACAGAACTAATAAGCATACCTACTCTCAGTGCATTAATATAATCGTAAGCTAACTGAGCAGTTTTAGAGGTATTCAAATAGTAGAATATGGCTTGCGAGAAACCTAATGTTCCTAAAGAAACGGCAATACTCATGACCATTAACATATAACGGAAAGAACCATATTCGTTAGGCACTAAGAAATGGGAAAGCAATGCGATGCTTAGGAAAGTAAATATACTTACAATGCTATTTCCTAAATATAATTGGAAGGAATCCCGATTATTTTTAAACTTTTCTTTAATAAGATTTATCACACGTTAAAGATAATACATAAGATGTAAATGAAAAATAATTGATTTTTTTAGTGTTTTTGAACTTTTACCCTACTTTTCAACACAATTGGTATAAATATTTGAGTCTTTTTCACAAAAACACTAAAAATAATGAAGTGATTTGCTACTTTTGTGGTATAAATTTACAAAAACAGCAAAAATCATGACTTCAATCCGATTCAAAGCACTCGATGTAGTTCAAAGCAGAGCTAACATTGTTGTAAAAACTCCCTCAAACAGAATTTCTGACTTTTACGCAGCCAATGTATTCGACAAGGCGAAGATGAAGCAGTATCTTTCTAAAGATGCTTACACAGCAGTAGAAGACAGCATAAACAATGGTAAAACGATCGACCGTGCAGCATCAGATCAGATTGCTTCAGCAATGAAAACTTGGGCAATTGAAAAAGGTGCAACGCATTATACACATTGGTTCCAACCATTAACAGGAAGTACAGCAGAGAAGCATGATTCGTTTTTTGAACCAAGTTCGGATGGAAGAGCATTAGAGAAATTTTCTGGTGATGCTTTAGTACAACAAGAACCTGATGCATCGTCATTCCCAAATGGTGGTATTCGTAATACGTTTGAAGCACGTGGTTATACAGCTTGGGATCCTTCATCTCCAGCATTTATTATGGAAAATGGTTCAGGAAGCACATTATGTATTCCTACAGTATTTGTATCGTATACAGGAGAAGCATTAGATTACAAAGCACCATTATTAAAAGCATTACACATATTAGATAAGGCAGCTGTAGAGGTTTGTCAATTCTTCGATAAAAACATTCAAAAGGTAAATGCTTCTTTAGGTATTGAACAAGAATATTTCTTAGTAGATATTGCATTATATAATGCTCGTCCGGATTTAATGTTAACAGGTCGCACCTTATTTGGTCACATGTCGGCAAAAGGACAACAATTAGAAGATCATTATTTTGGTTCTATTCCTGATCGTGTATTAGCGTACATGGTAGAATTAGAAACGGAAGCGATAAAATTAGGTATTCCATTAAAAACTCGTCATAATGAAGTTGCGCCAAGCCAATTTGAGTGTGCTCCTATTTACGAGGAAATCAATTTAGCGATTGACCATAACCAATTGTTAATGGACTTAATGGACAAAGTTGCGCGCAGACATGGGTTTAAAGTGTTATTACACGAGAAACCATATGCAGGTGTTAACGGTTCAGGTAAGCACAACAACTGGTCGTTAATTACAGATACTGGTAAAAACTTATTAGCTCCAGGAAAAACGCCAAAGAACAACTTGATGTTCTTAACGTTTTTTGTAAACACAATTAAAGCAGTAAGTGAGCATGCCGATTTATTACGTGCAAGTATCGCTTCTATTAATAACGATCATCGTTTAGGTGCAAACGAAGCTCCTCCAGCAATTATCTCTATCTTCTTAGGAAGTCAATTAGATGAGGTATTAAACGAAGTGGAAACATCTAAAATCAACAAGAAAGCTGATACTAGTAATGCAATGTGGTTAGGTATTCCTAAAATTCCACAAATCTTATTAGATAACACCGATCGTAACCGTACTTCACCATTTGCTTTTACAGGTAACAAGTTTGAATTCAGAGCGGTAGGTTCATCAGCGAATTCTTCAGCACCTATGACTGTCTTAAACAGCATCATGGCTGATCAATTAATTTCTTTCAAAAAAGAAGTGGATTCGTTAGTTGCTAAAGGAGAGAAAAAAGATGTTGCTATTTTAACCATCTTAAAAAGATACATTAAAGAGTCTAAAGCAATTCGTTTTGAAGGAAATGGATATAGCTTAGAGTGGGAAAAAGAAGCAGCAAAAAGAGGTTTAGCGAATATTAAAACAACTCCTAAAGCTTTAGATGCTTATGTTTCTAAGAAAACATCAGATTTATTTACTCGTAACAACATATTTAATCCGGTAGAAATTCATGCTCGTCATGAAATCATGTTAGAAAACTACATGAAAAAACTACAAATTGAGTCGAGAATCATCGGTGAATTAGTAACCAGTTCGGTTATCCCAGCATCGGTTTCTTACCAAAACACATTAATTGAAAATGTGAAAGGACTAAAAGAAATCGGATTAACTAAAGCAGCATACGAACCTCAGTTTGAATTACTTAAAAAAATATCAGAGCATATATCTATCATTAAGAAATCGGTAGATGAAATGACTGAAGAGCGTAAAAAAGCGAATACCATTGCAGATTCTCGCAAATTAGCAATTGCTTACGATGAAAAAGTGAAGCCATATTTTGAAACTATACGCTATAATGTTGATAAACTTGAACTTATCGTTGGCGACGAGTATTGGCCATTACCAAAATTCAGAGAATTGTTATTTTTGAAATAATATTTTCCAAATCAAAAGAAGAGCCACCCACAAGGTGGCTTTTTTCGTAATATTTGATTCCTGCAGCATTAATATTCTATAAAAAAATATATATTTGGTTTTTCCAACGGCATCATATTTGTCGTGGAATGCGTTTTATAAAAGCAATATTCATCTAAAATGAAGTTAAAACATCTTTCTTTATTCATTATCACCATCGGTGTTAGTACGATTTTCTATTCTTGTGGGTCGCAAAAAGCTAGTGTTGCATTAGCAGAAAAGGCTTACAACAATGAAAAATATTTTACAGCTGCTGATCTTTACAAAAAGGCTATTCCTGATGTAAGAAAAAAAGACGCAAAAGTTGAATTGACTTTCAAGATTGGTGAGTGTTACCGATTAATCAACAACCATAAGCAAGCAGCTACTTGGTATGATAAGGCGATTAAAGCTGGATATGACTCTAGTTTTGCTTATTTAAGATTAGCTGATGCTTTAAAAGCACAAGATCGTTTTGATGATGCAATAGATGCATACAAAGAATTGTTAGCTAAGAACCCAAATGATTCTGCTACCATGAAATTAATAGAGAATTGCAAAATGATTCTCGATTGGAAAAAGAAAGATGTGTTCTTTGATGTGTACAATGAGACTTCATTAAACACAAAAGATATGGAGTACGCTCCTTCTCTATACGGCAAAGGAATTATCTTCACGTCAAACCGTGGAACTGTAAAAGGCAAAAACTATTACGAAAGAACAGGAAAGAACTTCGAGAATATTTACGCTTCACAGAATACAGGTAAAAACAAATGGAGTAAGCCTGAATCATTAAATAAAGACATTAACACAGCCTTCAATGAAGGTGTTGCAAGTTTCGACAATACGAACAGAGTATTATATTTCACACAATGTAATGGTCCGAAAGGAAAAGAAAATTCATGCAGAATTTTCTCTACACAAAATGAAGGTAATACTTGGACAGAACCTACAGAGGTTGCTATTCCAAATCCAGATTCAGCAATACTTGGACATCCAAGCATATCTGCAGATGGAAACAGAATTTACTATGCGAGTGATTTAAAAGGTGGTTTAGGTGGAAAAGACATTTGGTATTCAGATCGTCAAGGTACATCATGGAGCTCACCAATTAATGCTGGTCCGAAAGTAAATACTGCAGGTGATGAAGAATTTCCATTCATACATACATCAGGAACTTTATATTTCTCTTCTAATGGCCGTAACGGTATGGGAGGATTTGATATTTACTTCTGTGATTTTGAAGAAGGCGATTGGACTGAAGCATTAAACTTAAAATCACCTACTAACTCTGCTGGAGATGACTTCGGTTTTGTGTTAGATGAAAATAAAGAGATTGGTTACTTATCATCAAATCGTTTCGGTGGTAAAGGTGAAGATGATATTTATTCAGCGTATGCTATTCCATTGGTTTATACAATAGTTGGTAAAACCATTAACAATGCAACTAACAAAGTATTAGCGCAAGCTAAGATTACCATAATAGGTAGTGATGGTAGTACACAAACTATAACAAGTGATGCTACAGGATCATATAAATTTACGATCAAGAAAGATGTGAATTACCAATTGAACTCATCGAAATATAGATTCTTTGGTGATGTTGGTGAAGCTACTACTTACGGGTTAAAAGAATCAAAAGAGTTTAACATCAACTTTAAATTAAATCCTATTCCATTAAAAGAGATTGTATTAAAAGGTATCCTTTACGATTTAGCGAAAGCAGATTTACGTGAAGAATCGATTCATACCTTAGATTCATTAATCAAAACATTAAAAGATAACCCTACTTTCGTTATTGAAGTTGCTTCACATACGGATTCAAGAGCTGATTCTGCATATAATATTGATTTATCACAAAGACGTGCACAATCTGTAGTTGACTACTTACAATCTAAAGGAATTGAGATTGAGCGATTAGTACCAAAAGGTTACGGTGAATCTAGATTATTAAATGATTGCAAGGATGGTGTTGAATGTACTGAAGAACAACATCAACAAAATCGTCGTACATCATTCTCGGTAATTTCTGAGGATTACGTTCCTAAAGAAGCACCAAAATTACCAGAGGCTGGAAAACCAAAAGCAAATACTCCTGCTAAAACGATTAACCCTGCTACAGGAACTAACTTAGCACCAAAAGCAACTACTCCAGTAGTTGTTCCGGCTAACTCAACTCCAGCAGGAACAGTGAAACCAAGTACTAATCCAACTGGATTACCTGCATCAGTTACTCCTACTGCTAAACCTGTTACTGGATTACCTGCTTCAGCAACTCCTACTGCAAAACCTGCTACTGGATTACCTGCATCAGCAACTCCTTCTGCAAAACCTGCAACTGGATTACCTGCATCAGCAACTCCTTCTGCAAAACCTGCTACTGGATTACCTGCTTCAGCAACTCCTACTGCAAAACCTGCTACTGGATTACCTGCTTCAGCAACTCCTTCTGGCGCAAAACCAGGTGGTATAGTAAAACCTTCAGGAAGTACAACTGGAACGCCAGGTACAGTAATTCCTGCGACTACTAAACCTGCTATAACAACAACGACTACTCCTGCAACAACAACTCCAGCAGTAGTTCCAAGTACTACACCAGCAGTAACAACTCCTACAAAGGCTAAAAAACCATAATAAAACTTTTATTAAAGGAATAAAGCAGAGGACAAATATTTATATTTGTCCTTTGTTATTTATGAGCGACCAACGATACAACCTACGAGGTGTTTCAGCATCTAAAGAAGATGTTCACCAAGCAATAAAGAATATTGATAAGGGCCTATTTCCACAGGCATTTTGCAAAATCATTCCAGATATATTAGCGAACGACGAAAACTATTGTACAATTATGCATGCTGATGGTGCAGGTACGAAGTCATCTTTAGCTTATGCTTACTGGAAAGAAACAGGCGATGTATCGGTTTGGAAAGGCATTGCTCAAGATGCCATCATCATGAATTTAGATGATTTAATTTGTGTAGGTGCGACCAATAATATTTTACTTTCT
>CAJBVG010000266.1 GCA_903958995.1 uncultured bacterium
TAAACAGGCTCTGTCCACACACCTTTATTTGCGTAGGTAGAGTAAGCGCCCACCATCTCATATAAGCTTACATCGGGCGTCCCTAAGCATATAGAAGGGTATGCAGGGATATCACTAGTAATGCCCATTTTCTTGGCTACATTAACTACTGCTTGTGGTCCAACTTGCTTCATCATGTAAGCAGTAATTAAGTTTACCGAATTGGCTAAGCCCATACGTAAGGTCATCATACCACCTTCTTTCCCATCCGAATTCTTTGGCGACCAGTTATCAAAGTCTTCAAATACAATTGGCAAGTTTGGTGCTTCAAAACAAGGAGACCATCCGTTATCCATTGCAACAGTATATACTAGTGGTTTAAATGTTGAACCAACTTGGCGTTTACCTGTTTTTACTTGATCGTATTTAAAGTAACGGTAATCTGGTCCTCCAACCCAAGCTTTTATCTGCCCAGAATGCGGGTCCATCGACATAAAACTAGAGCGTAGATACCATTTGTAATATTTAATAGAATCAAGAGGTGTCATGGTTGTATCTCGATCACCAGTCCATGAAAAAACCGTCATAGAAGTTGGGGTATTAAATGCAGTTTTAATTTCTTCATCAGTGGCACCATCTTCTTTCATTAATTGAAAACGCTCGCTGCGTTTCATCGATTGACTAATAATGTCGGTATTTGTTCCCCAAGGACTACGACCTTTCCAATGGTTATTAAATTCTTTTTGTAAATAAGTTAAATGTTCTTTGATTGCTTCTTCAGCATAGAGTTGCATTCGAGAATCAATAGTTGTATAAATTTTTAAACCATCACGATATAAATCGTAAGGCTCCCCATCTGCCTTTTTATTTTCTTTACACCAATTCTGTAATTCTAATCGTAAGTATTCTCTAAAATAAGTAGCTGTCCCTTGGTTGTGATCAGGACTTGTATAATGCATTTCTAATTCACTGCTACTAGCCTCTGATAATTCAGCTTCGGTAATGAAACCGTATTTTTCCATTTGGTTAAGTACTACATTTCTACGTGCTTTAGCACGTTCTGCGTTACGTATTGGAGAATACACCGTAGTGCCTTTTAGAATACCTACTAGCATTGCTGCTTCTTGTACGTTAAGCTCTGAAGGAAGTTTGTTGAAATATGTTTTTGAAGCAGTTTTAATTCCGAAAGAATTATTTCCAAAATCAACAGTGTTAAAATACATGGTGATAATTTCTTCTTTTGTATAATTTCTTTCAATCTTAATTGCAGTTAGCCATTCTTTTAGTTTAATAATACCGATGTTAAAGATGGTTTGTTTTTTACGAGGGAATAAATTTTTTGCTAATTGTTGAGTAATTGTACTCGAACCACGCTTCTTTCCAATAACTGAATAAAGTGCAATGGCGAATGTTCCTTTTAAATCAATTCCAGAATGTTCATAGAAGCGCACATCTTCAGTTGCAATTAATGCGTTAATTAAATTTGGAGATAAGTCTTTAAACTTAGCGTTTGAGCGGTTTTGAATATAATAAGAACCAAGTACTTGTGCGTCTGTAGAAATTACTTCCGAAGCTAAATTACTTTTAGGATTTTCGAGGTCTCTAAATGTTGGTAGTTCTCCGAATAATCCAAAACCAACCGAACTAATAATTAGCACAACGAATAACAACCCGCCTACACATATTTGCCAAAAGCGTTTATTGAAATATTTAGTTTCTTCTTTAGAAAGTGTTCCGTTACTCATTACTTTGGTAATTAGCGTTGTAAAACTGAATGTATTGTTGTATTGCTTTCGTTTCTTTTAATGTTTTATAATTCTTTTCAGAAATATAAGAAACAACATAGGTGCCAGCCTTAAGTTTAATTACCTCAGTTAATTTATTGGTTAATGCAGTAATGTATTCTCTGGCAGCATTAGTATCTTGGAATGGCGCCATGTAAATTACTTGATCATTCTCTCCGATTAAATCCGTTTGAATTTGAATTTTATTTAAAGAGAATTCCATGTTGTTAAATCGGAACAAGTTTAATTTAGTTTCTCGTGTTGGAGCCATATCTAAACTAATCATCACATAATATTTTGCACGAGGGTCGATTTCAAATGTAATAGGGTCTTCTGCTTTTGCTTTAGTTAATTCAGGGTTTTTCTGCTCGGATAGTTTTCGTAAAATTTCTCTAGCTGTATTTGCTGCATCAGAAGAAGGGAATTTTTGAATTAATTCGTTTAATGAAACTTCTAATTCATTTACTCCTTTTAATTTCTTTTGAGAGTAAGCCGACAACAAATAATATTTTGGCGCAATACTGGTGTATGTATATTGACTATCGATTCTAGGCTTAGCACTTAATACAGATGCATAGTTTGAATTTAAATAGGCATCGTATAAATTATCATAAAATTCCTGCGCAGCTTTATCTACGGCTTTTGATTCTGAAACATAAGATGGATCGAGAACCACTTTCGCCATAATCGAATTTGGATACTCATTCAATAATTTATTTTTAAAATATTCTGCTTGTTGTTTATTGTTGATTTGATTGTTTAAACGATACAGATTAAAATAAATTTCCGGAGCATATTTATTTCCCGGAAAACGAGTTATGCAAGTTTGATATGCTTTAATAGATTCATTTGTATTGATAATTTCCTCGCGGTAGAATTGTCCAATGTTAAAATAGGCCTTTACCATTTTGTCAGTTGAAGATACTCTTGCTGCTTCTGTTGTAGGAATATTTGCTAAATATCTTCGTTTGATAGATTCGTCATCATTTTTGCCACTCGCACTATTGTTTGCAATTTCATTTCCAGTTTCACCATTCGCCAGAGCACTCATACTTGCAAAGCTTTCTTTGTTTGCTCTTCTCCAATTATCTTCAAGAGTTCTTCTCCCGAATTTTTTAGTGAAGTCTGCATTTCCAGAAGCAATAGCATTTTGATTGTAAAAGTACCAGGTGCTTCCACTAGCTCCTGCAGTTGGTTTGCCGCCAGCTGAAGACTCGTTTACTCTTGCTAAATTATTAAGAGCCTGTTCTGCATTTCTGCGTATCTCTTCTTCTTGACGAAGTTTTTCTTCTTTCTCTTTTTTTACAATTCCTTCAACGAAAGCTATAAGGTCCTTTTCAGGCATTTTAGCTAGTCGTTGCAAACTATCTTCTCGGTTGATTATTTTTAAATTATCAACGAGCTTACTTAAGCTTATCTTACGTTTATTAGCAAGTTCGAAATCTGGGTGAGTCTTCGCTAAAAATGTACTTGCACTATCATAGTATATTTGTGCAGGTTCATAATTTTCATCAACATAAAATATATTGGCAAGTTTTAAAAACGCTTTGCCTTTTTGCGATAAATTTTGAACGCTTGATGATGCAGATAATTGAAAAGATTGGATAGCTTTTCTTTCATCGCTTGCTTTCTCATAAATTAACCCTAAAGAATAATAAAGTTGATCGCGATACTCTATATTTTTAGCATCACTCAACATTTTTATTAATTCTTTTTCTAAACTTTTTCGATTGCCAGCTGATGATGTTTGTACTAAACGTGCTGAGTTGATTTTTGAATTAAAGGCTAACTCATATGGTGGGTTTAATTTTAATACTTGTTGATAGCGAATACCAGCTTTATCATCTTCTTCTATTTTCTCGTATAACTGAGCAATGATATAAGTATACCTAGCACGTATAGATTTTTTCTTTTGTACTTGAACTGATTTTTCTAAATATTCAATTGCCTTGGTATAATTTTTCTTATCGACATGATACCACGCAATTACAGCGAAGAGCTCAGATATATTTTTCTTAGGGAATGTTTCACTGGCTAAAGCCACATTTATAACCGATTCTGCTTGGTTAAACTTTTTTAGCATGATGTATGATTTTATCAACCATATGTATGCTACATCTGCGGGTCCGCTTCCTTTATACCTTCCTGCTATAAATTGAAAAGTTTCAGCAGCTGTGAAATAATCTTTTTTATAAAAGTATGAACGACCAATTTCAAAATAACAATCATCAATCCATTTGCTACGCTCATGACGTTGAATAACGAGCGATGCTTTTTTAATGGCATCATCTAAAGCTTGGTTCCCAGTTTTCTTTGTATTACTGGCAGCATCTTCATCTCGTACTAATTTAAATATTGGCAATAGCTCATCATATTTATCTTGAAATGCTTTATCAGCTTGCAATTCTGTATTATCTACACGTTGTTTTGCATTGAAATATCCGTTATAATGTGCAGTAACGTCGTGGAATGTCCTTTTTACAATTCCATATCGGCTAGACTTACATGATGATAGCAATGTAATCCCAATAATACTGATGTATATGATGTTTTTAGATAATTGTCTCAACGTCGTTTTTTATTATAATAACTTAAGGATTACAAATTTATTTTATTTAATGATATTCTGTAAAACAAAACACGATAAAGCACAATTCGATAAAAATGGCTTAATTTGCAATCTAAGCGATGGCAACTAAAAAGCAAAAATTATTAGATCGACTAAAAAACAAGTATAAGCTTGTTATTTTAAACGACGAGACTTTTGAAGAAAAAGCATCATTTACACTAAACCGATTGAATGTGTTCATTTTAGGGAGTGTATTGTTGGTTATTTGGATTGGGATTGTTACGTCTATTTTGATTTTTACACCATTAAAAGAGTATATCCCAGGATACGCTGATGTTTCTTTGCGTCGAGATATTTCTGAAATGTCTCTTAAAGTGGATTCATTACAGGATTTTATTGATGCGAACAATAAATATATCGAGAACATCAATAATGTTATTAATGGAACTGTAGGAACGAAAGACACCATTAATAAGAACAGTAAGCCAACATTAAAGGATACTACCTTTAGAATTGGGTCTAAACCTGAAGAAGATTCTTTATTACGATTAATGATTGAGGATCAAAACCAATATGGTTTTGCGATTAAAGAAAGCAATGTAAAGCCAAGTGGAATAGCTGGTTATGCTTTTTTTACACCTGTTAAAGGAATTATTACTCAAGGGTATAATCCACGCAAAGGGCATTATGGTATTGATATAGCAGCAACAAAAGGGCTGCCAATTAAGGTGGCATTAGAAGGAAGTGTTGTATTTGCAGGTTGGACTTCTGATGCTGGATATGTTGTTGTAATTCAACATAGTAACGATTTGGTGTCGATGTACAAGCATTGCTCTGTAGTATTGAAAAAAGTTGGTAACTTTGTTCGTTCAGGGGAGCCGATAGCTATTGTGGGCGACACTGGTGAGTTTAGTACAGGGCCACATCTTCATTTTGAACTTTGGTTTAAAGGAAATGCTGTAAACCCTATAGATTACATTAATTTTTAAGTCATGTTTGAGAAAAAGGAGCATAATACAACCAAGGATAACGAATTAAACGGTTCAATTAATTTGATTGGGCAAGGAACTATGATTACCGGTGACTTATCGTGCAAGGGTGACATCCGTATTGATGGAGAAATTATTGGAAATGTAATTTCTAAAGCTAAAGTGGTAATTGGAACAACTGGTAAAGTAATTGGAGATGTTATTGGCTCTAATGCCGATATCAGCGGACAATTGAAAGGTGATTTAACAGTTACTGATACTATATTTTTAAAGTCTACCGCCTTAATTGAAGGCGACATGGTAACAAATAAACTCATTGTAGAGTCTGGTGCCATCTTCTCTGGTAATTGTAATATGGGTATATCTTCAGAAAAGGGATATTCATCAAAGTCAAAAACAGAGAAATCTTTCAAAGCAATTGAAGAAAACTAATTGAACAATTACATCAAATATGCTGGAATGGGGTTCCAAATGCTGGTAATTATCGGCGGATTAACCTATTTGGGTCATTATTTAGATGGAAAGTGGAGTTTTGCTACACCATGGATGACCATTTCGTTGGCATTATTTGGTATTGTTGCATCTACCTATCAAATTATCAAACAGCTTACCAAATAAATCCGAAGATGAGTTTAATTAGGTTTTTATTGTGGAGCGCATTTATTGCTTTAATACTCTTTTCTTTTGGCGAAATAATAGAGAATATTCTTCATAAAGTAATATTTATCGATGCCTATCCGATGTTTATTCTCTTCTTTTTTTTCATAACGATGCTATCTTATTTGATTTGTGCTTTTGGATTAAAAAAAAGTGCAGATAGTTCAGTTTTTATTATGCTGGGATCAGTGGTCGTAAAACTGCTTTTAAGCATGGTATTCGCACTTATTTTTATTTACGGAAATCGATTTGATAAGATTGGATTTTTAATCAGTTTTTTCCTTCCATATTTTGTGTATTCGGGCTTTGAAATTTATTCGTTAATGTATAACTTGCGCGCTCTTAAAAAATAAAAAAATCTCAAAATAGATGCGCAGAAGTGGCTTTTTTACCAAAAAACTGAATTCATTTTTAATGTTTTCTGCTATTTTATGTTTTTCATACCTTCCAAGTTTCAGTAATGAGGTAGAAAAACATGAAGTAAATCATACAGAAAATGCAGATACAGCAGCTATATCTCATGCAAGTTCAAACACTGATTCTTCTCATGCTGAACATGGTGAAGAAAAGTTCAATGCTTCAGAATTAATTTTAGAGCATATTGCTGATAGTCACGATTGGCATTTATGGGGAAATACATCAATACATTTACCAATTCTATTATATACCGATAAAGGTTTTGAGTGCTTCTCATCAGGGAAGTTTAACCATGGACACGATAAGGTTGCGGGTAAACATTACACTTATGCTATTGAGCATGAACACATTGAAATTGTTGGTGAAAATGGTGAAGTGAATGAAGAAGCAACAAAATCAATGATCGACATCTCTATTACAAAAAACGTAATGTCGATGTTTATATCAATGGTATTATTGTTATTAATCTTTACTTCAGTAGCATCATCATATAAAAAGAGAGAAGGGAAAGCACCAAAAGGCTTCCAATCCTTAATTGAGCCAATCATCATTTTTGTTAGAGATGATATTGCTAAACCGAACTTAGGATACAAATATGCGAGGTTCATGCCTTTCTTATTAACGATATTTTTCTTCATCTGGATTAACAACATGATTGGTTTAGTGCCATTCTTCCCAGGAGGAGCTAACTTAACAGGTAATATCGCCTTTACGGTAGTTATGGGTGTTATTACATTCTTTGTAACCAACATCAACGGAAATAAGTCATATTGGAAGCACATCTTTTTACCTGATGTTCCATGGTGGTTATATCCGATTATGATTCCGGTAGAGATTATTGGGGTATTATCGAAGCCATTTGCATTGATTGTCCGTTTATTCGCGAACATCACTGCAGGCCATATTATTGTGTTGAGTTTAATTTGTTTAATCTTCATTTTCAAAACCATTATGATTGCACCGGTTTCGGTTGGATTTGTATTGTTTATGGATGTATTGGAGATGTTAGTAGCATTTTTACAGGCCTTCATTTTTACAATGTTAACAGCATTGTTTATCGGGACAGCAGTTGCTGAACCACATGGAGATCATTAATAGGAATTAATTTTTAACTTAAAATAAAATAAAATGACAGGAAGTATCGCAGCAATCGGTGCAGGATTAGCAGTAATCGGCGCAGGTTTAGGTATCGGAAGAATTGGTGGTTCAGCAATGGATGGCATTGCTCGTCAACCAGAAGCCGCTTCAAAAATTCAAACAGCAATGATCATCGCTGCAGCCCTTGTAGAAGGTGTTGCATTATTCGGTGTGGTAGTTGCTTTGTTAGGAAACGGTTGATCCAACAAAAAGCCTGTTGCGTTTGGCAACGGGCTTTTTTAAAGTTCTAGAAAATTAGAAATTATTAAACATCAAATAAAGATATGGATATAGTTACGCCGAGTTTAGGATTGGTATTTTGGACCAGCATCTCATTCTTATTGTTATTGTTCTTATTAGGCAAGTTCGCTTGGAAACCTATCATGAAAGCGTTAGACGATCGTGAACGTTCTATCGAAGATGCATTAAGTGCAGCAGAGAAAGCAAAAGACGAATTAGCAAGATTAAATAACGAAAGCGAGCTTTTATTAAAAGAAGCTAGAGCTGAACGTGATTTGATTTTAAAAGAAGCGAAACAATTACGTGATAATACTATTGCTGATGCAAAAGGTTTAGCACAAGTTGAAGCAAACAAGATGATCGAAAAAGCAAAAGTGGAAATCGATAATCAAAAGAATGCAGCTTTAGCAGAAGTGAAAAATCAAGTTGCTACATTATCAATTGATATTGCAGAAAAAGTGTTACGCAAACAATTAGAAGATAAATCTAAACAAGAAAACTTAGTTGCCGATTTATTGAAAGAAGTGAAGTTAAGCTAGTACAAGCGAAACTAAAATAGTAAAGATATGTCAGAAATTAGAGTTGCCACCAGATATGCCAAATCCCTTATAGATCTTGCGATTGAACGCAATGAACTAGAGAGAGTAAAGCAAGATATCGATTTATTTATCGCTGCTACTAAAGCTAGTTCTGAATTAGTTGCCGTATTAAAAAATCCAATTGTTCCAATTGATAAAAAATTGAAAATTGTACGAGGATTATTTGGTGAGCAAGTAAATAAAACGACTCAATCTTTTTTTGATATTGTAATTAACAAAGCAAGAGCAGAAGTATTACATTCTACTGCTATAGAATTTGTTAATCAATACAACGAAAAGAAAAATATATTAAAAGCGAAAGTTGTTTCGGCTACTGCATTGAATGATGCATCAAGAGCTGAAATAATTAGTATCGTAGAGAAAGCAACGAGCAAACATGTAGTATTAGACGAAAAGGTTGATGCTGCATTAATTGGTGGTTTCTTGCTAACAGTAGGAGATAAGCAATTTGATACCAGTATTTCAAAGAGCTTACAAAACCTCAAAAAGAG
The DNA here is from genome assembly GCA_903958995.1 of uncultured bacterium. Classification (GTDB taxonomy): domain Bacteria; phylum Bacteroidota; class Bacteroidia; order Sphingobacteriales; family Sphingobacteriaceae; genus CAJBVG01. The sequence goes on from CAJBVG010000266.1 coordinate 8,863, forward strand.
TTTTAATAACTAATACAAACATTAATAAATTTAAAATCAATAAACACATAATAAGATGGTAGAAGTTAGACCAGATGAAGTTTCGGCGATATTAAGACAGCAATTGTCGGGCTTCAAGTCAGAATCTGAATTAGAAGAAGTTGGTACTGTATTACAGGTGGGTGATGGTATTGCGAGAGTATACGGATTAACAAAAGTACAATCAGGTGAGCTTGTTGAATTCGACAACGGACTACAAGGTATCGTGTTGAACTTAGAAGAGGATAACGTGGGTGTGGTATTGTTGGGAAGTTCAGACAAAGTTAAAGAAGGTGACACCATTAAGCGTACTAAGAAAATCGCATCTATTAAAGTAGGTGACGGTATGTTAGGTCGTGTTGTAAACACCTTAGGTTTACCTATCGATGGTAAAGGACCAATTACAGGTGAATTATATGAAATGCCAATTGAGCGTAAAGCGCCAGGGGTAATTTATCGTCAGCCAGTAAATGAGCCATTACAAACAGGATTGAAAGCTATCGATGCAATGATTCCTATCGGTCGTGGACAACGTGAGTTAATCATTGGTGACCGTCAGACTGGTAAAACTACTGTTGCGATTGACACGATCATCAACCAAAAAGAATTTTACGATAAAGGCGAAGCCGTTATCTGTATATATGTAGCAATTGGACAAAAGAATTCTACTGTAGCGAACATTGTTCGTACGTTAGAAGAAAAAGGTGCAATGGCTTATACCATCATTGTTGCAGCTTCTGCAGCAGATCCTGCTCCAATGCAGTTCTTTGCTCCATTTGCTGGTGCTGCGATTGGTGAGTTCTTCCGTGATACAGGTAGACCAGCTTTAATTGTTTATGATGATTTATCTAAACAAGCAGTTGCTTACCGTGAAGTATCATTATTACTTCGTAGACCTCCAGGACGTGAGGCATATCCAGGTGACGTATTTTACTTACACTCGAGATTACTAGAGAGAGCGGCAAAAATTAATGCTACTGACTCAGTAGCTCAAGCAATGAATGATTTACCAGATTCAATTAAAGGTATCGTTAAAGGTGGTGGTTCATTAACTGCATTACCAATTATCGAAACTCAAGCTGGTGACGTTTCTGCATACATTCCAACAAACGTAATTTCAATTACCGACGGACAAATTTTCTTGGAGTCTAACTTGTTTAACGCAGGTATTCGTCCTGCAATTAACGTAGGTATTTCGGTATCACGTGTAGGTGGTAATGCTCAAATTAAATCAATGAAGAAAGTTGCTGGTACATTGAAAGGTGACCAAGCACAATACAGAGAGCTTGAAGCTTTCTCTAAATTCGGATCTGATTTAGATGCTACTACTAAATTCGTTTTAGATAAAGGTGCTCGTAACGTAGAGATTTTGAAACAAGGTCAATACAGCCCAGTACCAGTTGAAAAACAAGTAGCGATGATCTATTGCGGTACTAAAGGTTTATTGAGAAATGTACCTGTTAATAAAGTGAAAGAATTCGAAGCTGAATATTTAAATCAATTAGAACTTCGTTATAAATCAACACTAGATGCAATTCGCGCTGGTAAAATTGATAATGATATTACTAATGTTTTAGAAGCAGTAGCGAAAGAAATTTCATCAAAATACTAATTAATCATTCTCGCCTTTCGGGGCGAGAATAGCTAATAATTTTTCAAAAGAAAAATGGCAAATTTAAAAGAAGTACGTTTAAGAATAGCTTCGGTTAACTCCACTCAGCAAATCACAAAAGCCATGAAAATGGTTTCTGCGGCGAAGTTGAAAAGAGCTACCGACGCAGTTGTTCAAATGCGACCTTATGCTAATAAGTTGAAAGACATCTTAGCAAACTTAACGGCTAGTTTAGAAGGGAATGAAAGTGAGTTCACTGTTCAACGTGAATTGAAAAATGTATTGGTAGTTGTTGTTACTTCGAATAGAGGTTTAGCAGGAGCTTTCAATGCCAATTCTATTAAAACTGCTAACGCATTGATTAACGAGAATTATGCTGACTTGAAAAAATCAGGTAATGTGCATATCATCGCTATTGGTAAAAAGGCGCAAGATTATTTCACTAAAAATAAATACAATGTTATTGGTAACAACAACGATGTGTTTAATAGTTTATCATTCAATACTTCTGTAAAAATTTCTTCTGAAATTATGGATGGATTTGTTGCAGGTAAATGGGATAAAGTTGAAGTGGTTTACAACCAATTTAAAAATGCAGCAATGCAGATTTTAACTACAGAACAATTACTACCTGTTCAAGCAACAGTAAGTGCAACTGCAGTAAAGTCGAATGTTGATTATTTATTAGAACCTTCTCAAGAGGAAATTGTAAATGGATTAATTCCAACATCCATTAAAATACAATTGTATAAAGCATTATTAGATTCTCATGCTTCTGAACATGGCGCTCGTATGACAGCTATGGATAAAGCAACTGAAAACGCAGGTGATTTGTTACGTGCACTTAGGTTATCATATAACCAAGCTCGTCAGGCCTCGATTACAAATGAGATATTAGAAATTGTAAGTGGTGCAAATGCACTGTCTGCAAGCTAATACTATAACAAGATTTTAAAATAAAAAGTCCCGATGATGAGTCGGGACTTTTTTGTTTTCATAAATAGCATTGAAATTATAAATAATATTGAAAATCAATTAAATATTAGACTGAATTAAGTTTCTAATCCCGATAGCTATCGGGACTAAATTCTAGTATCTATTTATTGTTGTTTTGCGAATTGTACATTGATGTGTAATTTCACTTCATCACTTACTACAACACCACCTGCTTCAGTTACAGCGCTCCAAGTTAAACCGAAATCTTTTCTATTTATTTTTCCATTCACTTCGAAACCTACTTTAGTATTTCCATAAGGATCAACCATAATTCCACCTAATTCAGCATCTAATGTTACTGATTTAGTTATGTCTCTAATAGTTAAATCACCTGTTAATTTGAATTCTGTTTCAGATACTTTCACAATTGCAGTTGAACTAAAATTAATAGTAGGGTATTTCTCTGAAGCAAAGAAATCATCAGACTTTAAGTGACCATCACGATCTGCTTGGTTAGTATCGATACTGTTCGTATCAATGCTAAAGTTGATTGTTGAGTTTTCGAAATCTTCTCCATTAGAAACTACTGAACCACCAAATACTTTAAAAGTACCAGTAACAGTAGAGATAACTAAATGCTTGATTTTGAATTGCACTTCAGAATGTGCCGGGTCTAACGACCAAGTTGTATTTTCCATTTTATATTAAATTTTATA
>CAJBVG010000267.1 GCA_903958995.1 uncultured bacterium
TGAAGTACGAACAAATGGGCGAGGTGTTTAAGAATTTAAAGGTCTTAGGAGCATCTTTATTCTTGAATTGGTTCGTTGGGCCAATTTTAATGTTTTTTCTTGCCTTGGCCTTCTTACAAGGCTATCCAGAATACATGATTGGGTTAATACTAATCGGACTAGCACGATGCATCGCCATGGTTGTGGTTTGGAATGATTTGGCAGATGGAAGTAGAGAATACGCAGCTGGATTAATTGCCTTGAATAGTATTTTTCAAGTGTTATTATACAGTGTGTATGCCTATCTATTCATCACCATTTTGCCACCAGTATTTGGTTATGAAGGTTTTCAAGTAGATATAAGAATCGGACAAATTGCGGAAAGTGTTGGCATCTATTTAGGAATTCCATTTGCATTAGGGATCATCAGTAGATACACATTAATTGCAATGAAAGGTGAGACTTGGTTCAATGAAAAGTATGTGCCAATTATTTCTCCAATAACACTTATTTCATTACTCTTTACCATAATTTTAATGTTCAGTTTAAAAGGAGAGATGATTGTTCAAATTCCTTTAGATGTTATAAGAATTGCGATACCATTAGTGATTTATTTTGCGGTGATGTTTGTGGTAAGCTTTTTCATTGGTAAATATTTTGGAGCCGATTATTCGAAGAGTACATCGATTGCTTTTACGGCCACTGGTAATAATTTTGAATTAGCGATTGCTGTAGCCATAGGGGTTTTCGGAATTAACAGCGGACAAGCATTTGCAGGAGTAATAGGTCCATTGGTGGAAGTGCCAGCTTTAATAGCATTAGTGAATGTTGCCTTTTGGTTTAGAAAAAAATATTTTACAAACCCAGCATAATGATGTTCGATAAAATAAAAATACTGATTGATCAATTGAATATTGATGAGATTACTGATGAGCGTAAAGAAATTTTAAATTCATTAGTAGAGTATATAAAATTAAAAAAATCATCAGGAGAAGAAGTTCAATTGAATTTCATCTGCACGCATAATTCGAGAAGGAGTCACCTTACCCAAATATGGGCACAAACCATGGCACATTATTTTAATGTACCCAATGTGTATTGTTATTCGGGAGGAACTGAAGCTACAGCCATGTTTTACAAAGTAGCTGAAACCTTAACAGAGCAAGGCTTCCAGATTAATAAGAAAGATGAAAGTGCTAATCCAATTTATGAAGTAAAGTTCGATGAACAGGTATCACCCATCATCTGCTTCTCCAAAACATACGACGATCCCTTTAACCCACAAACCAATTTTGCAGCCATCATGACTTGCTCCACTGCCGACGAAGCTTGTCCTTACATCGCCGGAGCAACCAAACGAATCCCAATTCGCTACAACGACCCCAAAGCATACGATAACACCCCCGAAATGGAAGCAAAGTACAAGGAAAGGAGTTTAGAGATTGCTAGAGAAATGATGTATGTTTTTTTTCACTATTGTTAATTTTATAAATAAAAAAGCAAGTCTCTTCAACAGATTAATAATAGGTTGAATAACGGCTTTTAATAACTGCTTTCTACTCAGTTCATCACTCCGTTTTCTTTATAAAATCAACAATAGTATACTTAGGGCGTTTCGGAAAGATATCGAAGTGTCGAAGGGTCGAAGGGTCGAAGTGTCAAATTGTCGAAGTGTAGAAATGTCGAAACGTCGAAGTGTAGAAGGGTCGAATTGTCGAATTGTTGAAATGTAGAACAAACTTGGCGAAGAACCCTAATTATCGAATATTGGTATTTTAAAGCATAATCGAAGGGTCGAATTGACGAAGAGTCAGACTAAATTTCCGAAGAACAAAAAGTATCGAATATTGGTATTTTAAAGAAGAATAGAGGTGATGAACTGAGTAGAAAGTAATTATTGAAAGCCGTTATTCTATCTTTGATTGATCTGATGAAATGACTTGCTTATTAATCTTTAAAAGGCCAATATTCAAAAAAAAAGAAAAAGCTTATTGTTCTTTAAAACACTACTATTCAAAAAAGAATAAACACTACTATTCAAAAAAAATATTCAAAAAAGAAGAA
>CAJBVG010000268.1 GCA_903958995.1 uncultured bacterium
CTGGTAAATCCAAGACCGCAGAATTTGAACGTGGTGTGTTATTAAAAGAACACAAAGAAGAAGCCACTACTCAACGAAATGGTACATCCATAACGTTTAATCCCGACGATACCATCTTCAGACATTACCGTTACATTCCAGAATTCATCCAAAACATGATATGGAATTATGCGTACTTGAATGCAGGATTAACCATCGTTTTTAATGGAGAGAAATTTGCATCGCAGCGTGGTTTATTAGACTTATTAGATAGAAAAACAGATGATACCATACGTTACCCAATTATACATTTAAAGGGTGACGATATTGAAATTGCGATGACGCATAACAATCAATATGGTGAAGAATATTATTCATTCGTAAACGGACAAAATACTACGCAAGGAGGAACCCATCAAGCGGCATTCCGTGAAGCTTTAGTGAAAACTGTTCGTGAGTTTTTCAAAAAAGAATTTGATGCTACAGATGTTCGTGCTTCAATTGTTGCTGCTATAAGTATTCGTATTCAAGAACCTGTATTCGAATCGCAAACGAAAACAAAGTTAGGTTCTATTAATGCTGCTCCCGAAGGTCCAACTATTCGTAACTGGATTATCGATTTTGTGAAAAAAGATCTTGATGATTACTTACACAAATTTCCAGATGCAGCAGAAGCAATGCTTAGACGTATCATGCAATCGGAACGTGAACGTAAGGAAATTGCAGGAATTAAAAAGCTAGCGAATGAAAGAGCAAAGAAAGCTGCTCTACATAATAAGAAATTACGTGATTGTAAAGTTCATCTAGATGATGAAAAACATGAACGAAGATTCAATTCGACTTTGTTTATAACTGAGGGGGATTCGGCAAGTGGTTCGATCACAAAATCTCGTGATGTAGAAACACAAGGAGTATTCAGTTTAAAAGGTAAGCCGTTAAACTGTTTCGGATTAACGAAAAAAATTGTTTACGAAAACGAAGAATTTAATTTGCTTCAACATGCTTTAAATATTGAAGATGGATTGGATAACTTGCGTTATAATAATATAGTTATTGCAACCGATGCCGATGTTGATGGTATGCACATTCGATTATTGCTGATGACTTTCTTTTTGCAGTTCTTCCCAGAAATTGTAAAAGCTGGTCACGTTTATATTTTGCAAACACCGCTCTTCCGTGTTAGAAATAAAAAGGAAACTATTTATTGCTACTCCGAAGAAGAACGTAAGAATGCACTAAATAAATTAGGTCAACGTTCGGAGATTACACGATTTAAAGGATTGGGAGAAATTTCTCCAGAAGAATTTGGATTGTTTATTGGAAAAGATATTCGACTAGACCCTGTATTTATTTCGAAAGAAAGCAAAATGCTACAAATGCTCGATTACTTTATGGGAAAAAACACACCTGCTCGACAAGAGTTTATTGTAAAAAACTTGAAAGTAGAAAAGGATGTGATTGAAACAGCCGATGCCGTGGAAGCATTAGAGCTAGAAGACTAAGTTCGTATGCTCGTTTTATAAAATAATTCATAATTCAAAATTCATAATTCAAGAAGTGGCTAAGAAAGAGAAAATAGAATACAAACCGCAGGATGAACGAGAGTACTTAAATCGTTCGGAAGAGGAAGGATTGAATCACAATGTTATTCCAATTAATGGATTGTATGAGAATTGGTTTTTAGAATATGCATCGTATGTAATTCTAGATCGTGCAGTGCCTAATATTTACGATGGGTTAAAACCCGTACAACGACGTATCCTACATTCATTAAAAGAAATGGACGATGGTCGTTTTAACAAAGCAGCCAACGTAATTGGGAACACCATGAAATATCACCCACACGGTGATGCTTCGATTGGTGATGCGATGGTGCAAATCGGACAAAAGAATTTATTAATTGAGTGCCAAGGAAACTGGGGCGATCCCATAACTGGCGATAGTGCAGCTGCACCTCGTTATATTGAAGCTCGTTTATCAAAGTTTGCATTAGATGTTGTATTTAATCCGCAAACTACAAAGTGGCAACTCTCTTATGATGGTAGAAATAAGGAACCAATTATTTTACCTGTAAAGTTTCCTTTGCTTTTAGCTCAAGGTGCAGATGGTATTGCAGTAGGTTTAGCGACGAAAGTATTACCTCATAATTTTATCGAATTAATAGATGCTTCAGTAGAAATATTGAAGGGAGTTCTTCCGAATATTATGCCCGATTTTATCACGGGTGGTTTTGCCGACTTTTCGAATTATAACGAAGGGCAACGTGGAGGTAGAGTACGAGTCCGTGCTCGCATTTTAGAAAAAGATAAAAAGACATTAGTAATTACAGAAGTTCCTTTTTCAACTACCACTGGAGGTTTAATCGATAGTATCATTGCTGCTAATGATAAAGGCAAAATCAAGATTAAAAAAATTGAAGATAACACTGCTAAAGATGTAGAAGTTGTAATTCACCTAGCTCCTGGTATTTCTCCAGATGTTACTATTGATGCCTTATATGCATTTACAGACTGTGAAGTTTCGGTTTCTCCGAATACTTGTGTAATTAAAAATGATAAGCCTTATTTCATGAGTGTAAACGATATTCTCGTAGAAAGTACGCAGAATACGAAAAGCTTATTGAAACAAGAATTGCAAATTCGTTTAGATGAACTTAATGAGAAATGGCATTTTTCATCTCTCGAAAAAATATTTATTGAAAATAAAATCTACCGCGACATTGAAGATTCGGAAACATTTGAACATGTAATCGAAATGATCGACAAAGGCTTGGAACCTCATAAAAACAAGCTTCTACGTGAAGTAACGCAAGATGATATTATTGCCTTAACAGAAATTAAAATTAAACGTATTTCTAAATTTGATGCTTTTAAAGCGGATGAAATATTAAGAGGCATTGAAAAAGAAATTAAAGAAGTAAAGCATAACTTAAAACACATTACTGATTATGCGATTAGTTATTTCGAGCGATTAAAAGAGAAATACGGGAAAGGCAGAGAACGTAAAACTGAAATAAAATTATTTGATAAAGTACAAGCTGCTCAAGTTGCTTTAGCAAATCAGAAATTATACATCAACCGTGCTGATGGTTTCGTGGGTTTAGGCTTAAAGAAAGACGAATACATTTGCGACTGTTCTGATATTGATGATATTATTGTATTCTGCGAAGACGGTAAATTCAAGGTGATTAAAGTTGCTGATAAAACTTTTGTTGGCAAAGACATTATCCACGCTGCAGTCTTCAAGAAGAATGATGATAGAGCAGTATACCACATGATTTATAAAGATGGCGCTACAGGGAAATCATACGTTAAAAGATTTTCGGTAGGCGGTGTTACGAGAGATAAGGATTATGATTTAACACAAGGCTCGAAAGGTTCATCAGTATTGTACTTCACCGCTAATCCAAATGGAGAGTCGGA
>CAJBVG010000269.1 GCA_903958995.1 uncultured bacterium
ACCTTAACCAAGGATTCTGGAATAAGGGTTATTACATGGTTGAGGGATATCCATTACCAGACAGAGTGGTGAAGATTGGGTTGAGATGGGCGTTCTACGATTAAATGCGTAGATGCGTAAATGTGCAGATGTGCAAATTAGTTGATTGCGATTTTGGTTCGGCTGGTGCCTTTGTTGGTGTAGATGACTAGTGAATACAATCCTTTCGGAATATCTTTTATTTCAATTTTAAAGTCTTCAATTTTTAATTCGCGAATTAATTGTCCTTGTAAATTATACAATTCTATGCGTTCTGCGGTAGGAATATCAATGTGAAAAACACCATCCGAATTAGGGTTTGGGTAGAGGTTGATGATTTGTTTTTCTTCGTTGTTTATGCCAGTAGAAATTTCAATATAATCCGAATACTCATAACGATGTCTATATCCTTCACTAACTTTTATGCATTCTAATAAAGTATTATCGGAGTTGTATAGGTATGTGTAAGTGGCATAGTCGAAATGGGCCCATGATTTAGATGCAGTATCGTATTTTTCGTAATATTCATCTGCTATATTTTCAAATCCATTTTTTATTGTATAGAATTTGACGTTAGGTACGTACTTATTATTATAAATGTTATAACTCGAACTCATGTTAGAACCCATGTTGTCAATGTCGGTTAGTTTGTTTTTATAAATCAATTCCCAATACCCTTTGTCGGCCCATCTAATTTGCATATCGTAGGCAAGTACATTTTGTTTGTGAATTGTATTTGCACTTCGAATAAATTCAGCTGTCATTGGAACTGACTTGTCGAAATAAGTCCAACGTAGACTATCGCATCTTAAGCTTCTATGAATGGTATCTGCATAAATTGAATTCGTGATAATAGTGAAAGGTTTACTTTCGTTTTGCTGATATTCATAGGTGGTAAAATAAGCATACTCCCAAGAATTATTGACAGAGTTATACATATAATCACTTAACTTAATTAGTCTATCTAAACTATCGTATTCAAATCTAGATTGATATTTTGTTTGATAATTATTATTGCCGACAAACCAAAGTTCGGTTTTATCTTTTATCAAAGTTGTTCCAGGGTAATAGATGTAGTCATATTTATAATAGGAAGTATCCCATTCATGAAAATCGTAATTGTAAGTTTCTCCACCATTAAAAATGACATTGTTATTTAAATCTTTGAATATAGAATGTTTGTAGAAATCAAACCAATATGTACCATTTATACTGGCGTGTTCTTGAACTTTAGTTACATTTCTATAGTTATCAGAATAATAAAACCTTCTTCTTCCCGTAAATCCTAAAACATGCGGTTGATAATACATTTCTTCAGTACGATCTTGAACTAAGTATCCATTTTTATCGTAGTAATTTGTTGTGCGATATTCGGTATCCGTCATCGCATAGTTCATGCGGATGTATTGCTTTTCTAGATTATTAACATACACTCTTTTTTCTGCAATGCTACTTCTAACTTCATTTGTTTTTAGAATTGTACTGGTAGTTTTAACAAGAGTGGGAACTTTTTTCAATCCTTTATTAATCACTTGGGCATGTGTATTCATGCTAAGCGTAATTAATAACAGAAGATTGATCAACCTTTTCATACTCTAATATACAAAAAAAGGTGCCGATTTCTCAGCACCTTTTTTATTTACCAGTCACCAGTTACTAATTACCAGCTACGATAAGTTTCGTTTTAGAAACACCATAATCAGATACAATCTCCACAAAGTATAAACCTGTGTTAAGATTTGATAATTGAACTGTGTTTAATCCAGAACCTAAATTAACTTCTTGGTTAGATACTATTCTGCCATTGATGTCCATAACTGAAATAGAAATGTTTGACGCTTTTTCAAGATTCAAATTGATGTTTACATTTCCGTTTGCGCTAGGGTTAGGGTATAATTTAACTTCTAACGTATTTGAAGAATGGTTTACACCTGCAACAACATTAATGAAATTAGAGTATTCCATTTTTTGGTTGTTTATATAAGCAGTGTCCATATTATAACGTTGCTTACTAATGTATTCCGTAATGCGATTATTTACATCATATTGATAAGTGTATTGATTGCCATAATTTACTGTCCAAGTAGAAGTAGCTACATCGTATGCTTGACTTGATTCTTCAATTAAATGGAAGTTGAAGTCATTTATAGTTGAATATTTGTAGTCAGGTATATAAACATTGTTTTCATATACTTCTTCCAATTGGATTTGTGAACCGTAGTTGTCTGGGTAAGATGTAGTAAAACGACCTGCTAATACCCATGTATTATTGTTATACATGTTCATTAAATATGATGTAGGTTGATTTTCGAATAAATCGATATCTGGATTGTAAGTCCCATTCCAAGTAATATTATCCAAACGCATCATTGCTTCCATAGTTATTGGATCATAAAGTGTTAATGATATTGGCAAACCAGCACCATCATATTTCACACTGTCCACCTCTTCTAAAGTAGCTACGTTATTATCATAAGAATAGTTCTCAATACGAACGACTTGTCCTGCACTATTAAATGAACGAATCATACCATAACTAATTTCCATAGTAAGTGTACTCTGGTTATAGCTACTATCTATTTCTTGTACAATCTTATTTGTGTTGTTATAGTAAGTTAAATTACGAGAGTACCCATAAGATACTGACCAAAGTCCATTGCTATAATTTTCTGATAACACTTTAATTTGTGCTTTACGGCTATTAAAAACAAATGACGTACGGTAACTTGGAGTCCAAGTACTTGTTTGCGAATCGTAGTATTCGAATAACTCTACATAGCTACCATTAGAAGTATAAGTATATACTTTTCTAGCTCCATCGGTATAAGTATGAGTCATTGGGTTATATTCTTTAGATTCTACAGAAGTATATCTTCCATTAGCGTCATAGTTGTAGAATATTTTACCAAAAGTGTCTGTTAATGTATACGACAATTGTAACTCAGAAACCAATTTATCATTTGCATAAGTTGCATCCGTTGCATATGATCCGTTCCAAGTATTCGATGTCATATCCCAATAAGAATATTTAGTTGTTTTAGCAACATCAATATTCGCAGCAGAACGATTTTGCATTTCGAATTTTTCAATTGCTTTTTTTCTTGCTAACGCTCGTTCCTTGTTTTTCTCAAAAGGACTTTTAGTTGCAAAACTTGCCGTAACTACGGTTAAGGCAATGATAGAGAGTAATAGTTTTTTCATTTTATTAGTGGTTATATAGTTTAATCAGTTTTTATCATTAGCATATCAGCATACTAGCATATCAGCATATTAATCCTAGGTTTTCTGTTTCTTCTTCTTCGCTGCGGGGAACAGTACATTGTTTAATATTAAACGATACCCTGGTGAATTAGGATGTAAGTTCAAATCGGTAGGAGGGTCGTTTACTAAGTGTTGATAATCCTCTGGATCATGACCACCGTAAAAGGTCCAAGTACCTTTGCCAAATTCACCGTGAATATAACGGGCTTCGTTAGCAGTTTTTGTTTCCCCTAAAATAAGTACGTCTGGTTTAATGATGTTTTTTCTAAATGCAGTTGTTTGTCCCATAAAACCTTTGATAAATTTATCATGATCTTGAGTTAGCATGCAAGGTACGGGATCCCATTTAGCAGAGAAATCAAATAATGTAAAATAATCGTTATCCTCAGTTAAATTTCTTCCAATAGTATTGTCGATGTCGGAGAATTCGTAGTTATATGGATTTACATCGAGCTTGAAATTTTGAAAGGCAAATGTGTTATTGAAATTCAATTTGCTTTGCGCATTTTGATCAGCACGGTCACCATCAAACATCTGTTCACAAATATCTACACCAGCTGCAGACAAAGCGATATCATAGCTATCCGTCCCAGAACACATCGCAAATAAGAATCCACCACCTGCGGTGAAATCACGTATCTTTTGTGCAACAGCAAGTTTCAATTCTGATACTTTTTTGAAGCCCAAATTCGAGGCAGTTTGCTCGTTTAGACGGACATCATTCACATACCATGGGGCATTTTTAAAGGCCGACCAAAACCGTCCGTATTGTCCTGTAAAATCTTCGTGATGTAAGTGTAACCAATCATATTTAGGAAGAGCCCCACGAATAATATCTTCATCATAAATAATATCATAAGGGATTTCCGCATAGGTTAGCACCATAGTTACGGCATCATCCCAAGGCAATTTATTTTTTGGAGAATACACCGCCATTCTTGGAGCTTTCTCCAATTTTACCGCATCCATATTGGTTTCTGGGTCGGCAATGGCATTTAAAATGGATGCTGCTTGAACATCAGCAATGATTTCATAGGAAATCCCTCTGATTTTACATTCACTCTCTAAGGTATTGGCAAAAGGGATTAGGAAACTGCCCCCACGGTAATTGAGCAGCCATTGTATAGGAAGTTCTTGTTTTAAAGTCCAATAGGCTAAACCATACGATTTCAAATGGTTTGTCTGGCTTTCATCCATAGGAATAAGGATAGATGAAGCGAGCGTAACCTTTGTCGTGAAAAGCACTAATACGATGAATATGAACCTTTTCATAAGCTAAACTCGAAATTACGAAATTTTATGTACAAAGTATTATGTACAATGTAT
>CAJBVG010000270.1 GCA_903958995.1 uncultured bacterium
AGCAACATTGGCAATTACGAGTAACGATAATGCTAGGGTTAGTATTCTTTTCATAGTTAAAATTTAAAATTCTAAGATAACAAAAATAATATGTTAATATGTTAATAGGATAATGTGTTAATGTTTATTTTGCTAGATTAGCATACTAGCATTACTATTACCGATTATTCGGAATTAACATATTATCCTATTAACATATTAATAATGAAACATACCTGGATATTACTTCTAGCCCTTACGGCATGCCAAACTAAAGAAATGGATAGTAGCATTAAATCGAAAGACTACCATACGGCGGCTTCTCGCAGTGATGCACGTGTAACACACTTAGATTTGAATATTGAAGTGGATATGGCTAAGCATATTATTTCGGGCACTGCTACATATTTGTTAGATGAAAACGCAAGTTCAGACACCATTTATTTTGATACGAAGGATTTAAAAATCACAAAGATTACCGATACAGATTCTCATCAAAATTTAAACTTCGAATTATTCAATCCTGATAAAATTCTAGGTTCTGCTTTAGAGGTTTTTGTTAATAAAGACACAAAAAGTATTGCAATTGATTATGAAACTTCTGAAAACGCGGCAGCATTACAATGGATTGATTCGAGCTTCTTATACACTCAATCGCAAGCCATTTTAGCTCGCTCTTGGATTCCTTGCCAAGATGGTCCTGGAATTCGATTTACCTACAATGCAAAGGTTCGTGTGCCGATTAAATACATCGCTTTAATGAGTGCTGTAAACCCTCAAGTTAAGAACGATTCGGGCATATACTATTTTAAACAAACTCGTCCGATACCCTCGTATTTAATGGCTCTAGCAGTGGGCGATCTTCAATTTAAAGCACTAAGTAAAAATACAGGAGTGTATGCTGCACCAAATCAAGTCGAGAAATGTGCAAATGAGTTCACCGACTTGCCTAAAATGTTAAGCGCTGCAGAAAATCTATATGGAAAGTATCAATGGAATAGGTATGATGTATTAGTACTACCTGCAAGTTTCCCTTTTGGTGGTATGGAAAATCCTGAACTTACCTTTGCTACTCCAACCATTATTGCTGGTGATAAATCGTTAGTTAGTTTATTAGCTCATGAGCTTGCACACTCTTGGTCGGGTAACTTAGTAACCAATGCTACTTGGAATGATTTCTGGTTAAACGAAGGCTTCACCGTTTATTTCGAACGTAGAATAATGGAAGCCATAGAAGGCAAGGAGTATAATGACATGCTTCAGGTCTTGGGTTATCAAGATCTTAAAGAGGAATTGAATGCGATAGGGAAAGATAATGCCGATACAAAATTGTATTTAGATTTAAAAGGTAGAGATCCGGATGATGGATTGACAGATGTAGCTTATGAAAAAGGAGCCTTGTTTTTAATTCATATAGAACGTATCGTTGGGAGAGAAAAGTTCGATACATTCTTGAAAAACTATTTTCAATCGAATGCCTTCAAAACTATGGATACAAAGGGCTTCATCGCTTACTTAAATGATAATTTAATTAAGGATGATGTTGAATTAGGCAAGAAAATAAATGCTGATTCCTGGATTTTTCAACCCAACTTACCACAAGATATTCCTACTATTTCAGCAAAACGATTAGATGCTGTAGATAGTGCTTTGTTGCATTTTTTAAATGGTGAAAAACTAGCCAACATCAAATTTGAAAAATGGTCTAGTCATGAATATTTATATTTCATCAGAGGATTATCTAGTGAATTAAGTCAAGCTCAAATAGATGAAATTAAAGCGAAGTTTAATTTTGCGGAAAGTGGTAATTCAGAATTAGCAGCAGCTTGGTTTGAATATGCTATTCATCATCAATACAAATCAGATTATCCTGCGCTTGAACGATTCTTAATCAGCGTTGGTAGAAGAAAGTTTTTAATGCCATTGTATTCAGCTTTGATTGAAACTGAAGAAGGAAAGAAAATCGCTAAAGATATATATGGAAAGGCGCGAAGTAATTAT
>CAJBVG010000271.1 GCA_903958995.1 uncultured bacterium
CCTTCGCTCAACCGAAGAGTTTCTCTAACAATTCAGAGAAATTTATTGGAGAGATGGAAGCCTATTTCCGCGATACCAAGGCCGATGAAGATACTCGAAAAGCACTCAATGCTTTTCAAAAGATATACGAATCTCCAGCGTATTCTATTGATCAAAAAAACTTAATCATTGTTACTGCCAATAAAATGGCAGAGCGTAAAATGAAAGCCGATCAAGAATATCAGGATTACCTGAATGCCTTGATTTTTATACAAAAATCGTCGAGAGCTGCAGATAACTTTACTATTGTACACTCCATTCTAGAAACGAGTTTAAAGAAGAAAAATAGAGAAGCATCTTTGTTTCTAAATTTCGCTTCGCGTTTTTTTGATGGCAATATTCTTTACGAATCGAAATCAACGAAGTGGTATTTGCCGAGTGATAATTACGAACTAAAGATGGATTCTATTCCCGTGCTAAAAGTACTGGGTAATACCAATATCATTGGGGAAGCGAGAGGCGACCATTCGGTTATTTATAATACTTCTGGAACGTATTACCCTACTAAAAGAATTTGGAAAGGTAAGGAGGGTATTGTTAACTGGACACGCGGTGGATTAGATTCTACGGTAGTTTATGCGAAACTAAAGCGTTACCAAATTGATTGTACGAAGTCGGATTTCAGTGCCGACTCTGTTCAGTTTTATCATACTAAATTATTTAAGACCGCTTTAGTTGGACGTTTAGAAGATCGATTAACCACGAACAATAAACCAGAAAACGCAACTTATCCGAAGTTCGATTCTTATCAAAAGAAATATGAGATTAAAGATTTCTTTACCAATGTTGATTACCAAGGTGGTTTCAGTATGGTGGGAAGTAAATTATATGGTATAGGTTCGGATGATGAAAAGGCAAGTATTACTATTTACTCTAATGGAAAGGTAATTTTAAAAACCTATTCCAATGCCTATGTACTTCAATCAGATGAGGTAGTTTCTTATCCAGCAGAGATTTCCATTTACTTACAGAAGGATTCCATCTACCATCCCGGTGTGGAGTTTAAATTTAATGCAACCAAACGTACCATGGTACTCTTGCGTAGAGACAATGGTATTGGGAATGCATCGTTTTACGATTCGTATCACCAAATGTCGTATGAAGTGGAACGTATGGAGTGGAACATCGACAAACCCGTAATTGATATGGGGATGATTAAAGGAAGGTTCCAACAAGAATCCTATTTCGAATCGAAGAACTTTTACAAGGAAGAAAAATTCAGAAAAATATCGGGTATTGCGGAAACAAATCCATTAACCATATTAAAACGCTTATCGAATAGAGAAGGCTCAAGGATAATAAACATTAGCACCTACGCGAAAGAAGTGCGCTTAAAAGAACAAGATGTATTAGGCTTATTGAGAAGCTTAGTAGAGTATGGATTTATTGGCTTGAATGAAAATAAGGGATTGATTTATGTGAAAGAGAAAACGTTCAACTTCATCAGTAACGAAGCAGGTAAATTAGATTATGATGTGATTCGTTTTGGTTCGATGGCCGATTCGAACATCAATGCATTTTTAAATATCAACACTAAAGATTTAGAGATACAAGGAATTGAGCAAATATTTTTGAGCGATTCGCAGAGTGTAAACATCAGACCGTATGCTGGTAAAGTTAAAGTAAAACAGAACCGCGATATGGAGTTTGGTGGTAAGGTGCATGCGGGTACATTAGATTTTTATGGAAAGAATTTCAGTTTTAGTTACGATAATTTCAAAATCGATATGCCTAAAATCGATTCTTTAAAAATTAAGGTGTTGAGTGATGCAAACATTAATGGATATAGACAATTACTAAGTTTGAAAACGGTGTTGAGAGACATCAATGGTAAGTTATATATTGATGAACCGAGTAATAAATCGGGATTAGAAAATCATCCTCAATACCCGTATTTCCAATCGCTCGGAGAATCGTATGTGTATTACGATTATGCTTACATCCAAAACTCGGCGTATCGTAGAAGCGATTTCTGGTTTAAGATTGAGCCCTTCATTATTGATAGTTTAGATAATATAAGTTCGACCACAGGATTGGCATTCCCAGGTTTAATGCATTCGGGAGGAATCTTCCCAGACTTCCAAGAAACATTGACTTATCAGCCGGATACTTCTTTGGGTTATGTAACTCGAACACCAGTGGATGGTTACCCGATGTACAAAGGGAAAGCGAATTACTTAGGTAAAATTCAGCTGAGCGATAAGGGATTTTTTGGTTCAGGATCGATACATTATATTTCATCCATCACGCAGTCTAAACGTTTCTTATTCTTGTTGGATTCTACCAACGCATTAATTCAAACTTTCGATTTAGAGGAAAAACCAAATCATCCTTTAGCGATTTCACGAATGTCGTATTTCCATTGGGAACCATACGAAGACAGCATGTTTGTGAGTAGTATGAAAAATTCTACCAATCTTTATAAAGGTAAAAATGATTTCACAGGAACCATTTGTTATACTCCATTAAATTTAACGGGTAACGGACGATCACATATCGAAGGAGCAGATTTATATTCACGCCGATTTGTGTTTAATAATAAGACCTTTGAAGCCGAGCACAGCATTGCAAAAATTTATGCAGTTGATTCATCGAAGTTGGCCATTGAAGCGGGAGACGTAAAATCTAAAATTGATTTTGTAGCTCGTCGTGGAGATTTTGTAGCCAACAATCCGAACGAATTAATAACATTCCCATACAATTTATATGCGACCTCATTACCAGTATTCACTTGGTTCTTTGATGAGAAACGCATGGACTTTTCGATGCCAATATCGAGTACCTCGAAATATAAATTTGTATCCATTCATCCATCACAAGATTCATTAAATTTTGAAGCTCAGAAAGCTACGTATGATTTAGTACAAGAAGATATAAAGATTGATGGAGTGCCTAAAATTCTTGTTGCCGATGCCGAGATTAAGCCGGTGGATAAGCATGTAGAGATTTACGGACTAGCGATCATGAAACGCTTAGAGAATGCTCAAATCTTTGCGAATACAAAAACACGCTACCATCGTTTGTATAATTCGAAAGTAGATGTGTTTGGTAGAAATAAATATGCTGCAAATGCATATTATGATTACCGAACAAAATCAGATACACTTGCTCAAAAAATACATTTTGAATTTACCAAAGTGGACACTACTTTTCAAACATTTGCGAAAGGAACCATCACCGATAGCATGGAATTCTTATTGAATTCGAAAGTAAGGTATAAAGGTGATGTGTATTTAAAGGCAGCGAATCGTTTTTTAGATTACGATGGTTTCATCAGAATGAATCATACCAGCAAGTTTATTAATTCACAATACTTTAGATACAAAGGTTTTGTAAATCCGGATACCGTAGCCTTAAGCCTAATAGATCCTAGGGATGAGAACAAGAACAGATTGTTTAGTGGTATTC
>CAJBVG010000272.1 GCA_903958995.1 uncultured bacterium
CTAAAGTAATTTTAAAAGTTAGGATGTTAGATATTATTCCGTTTTGGTATTTATATAAAATTGTGTTCATCGCAACCTTGATGATGTTCCCATTCTATTTTGTATCCTTTTATTTCAAATCAGATATCGTTAGAATATTAATTGCTGGGGTGTATGTGGTAACGAGTATATTGCTCTTGTATAAATTGGAATCCAAAAAAGAAGAAGTTACTTCATAAGGTATATTTTACCAAAACCTTGACTGAAATATTTATCGGCATCGGTAGCTCTCTCTTTAAAGCTATTGTTATCTTTAATAATTACACGGTACAAGTAAACGCCATTGGCTAGTCGATCGCCATACTCATCGGTACCATTCCATCTGTAATCAGTTATGTTATGTCCGATTTTTATTGAGCCCAATTCTGCTTTTCTTATCTCCTTTACAATCTTTCCGCTAATCGTCATGATCTGAATTTTAATATCCTCCGGAATGGTTTCCCCTGTTAAGGTGAATACAAATTGAGTTTGTGTAGTAAATGGATTTGGGTAAGGGAAGAAGTGTGTGATACTCGACTCGTTAATAACTTCAAAATTGATTGTGTAATCGTTGTTTTGTATATTATTGTTACTTGCATCTTTCACTTTCACTTTCATAGCATACATCCCATCGGTGCTTAACTTTGGATGATAATTTAGATTGAATTCGTTTTTCAATGCTGAGTTTGCAGTAGTGTAGGTGAGGTTTGGACTGGAGTAGCTTATTTTTTTGAAATCATTTTCATTAGGGTTCTTTAAATATAGTTCAACAACACCACTGTCATTTAATAACAAATATTTATTGTCGTCTTTAAGCGTAATTTTAATATCAGGATTTGGAGAAATAATATCATTTTGCATTGGGGTTTTACCATCAATAAATACACTCAATACAGGAGATTTGATGTCCTTATCAATAACTACTTCGCTCTCAAATGTATTATTGTATGGGATTAATTCATCAGCTTCATTAAGATCTATACGGCTTTGAATTTTCACTTTACCAGAATATACACGAGTTGGAATTTGATAAGAGAATGTTACCGTATCTAATGCATTTAAAGTTGTTATTGTATCTTTTTTAAGGGTTAACAGTGTTCTATTTTCATCAATAGAATTTAAGAAAACTTGTGCAGAGTCTATTGTTTCTTCACCTAAATTTATAAAAGAGAAACGATATCGAATAGTATCACCCTGCATGGTTTTACTAGGCTCTAATAAAAATTGATGTTGAGGTAAGATACTCGCCTCATTTGGTAATTTATATTTTAATCCCCATGATTTAAATTGAGGTGGATTAAAATTTATGGAATCTTTAAACGTTGATTGTAATTGAATTTTAGAATACAAGTTGGTATTTACATCACTAATAGAAATACTATCAACAGCATTCGTTGAGGTTCTTAATGCTACGTAATTATTGTTTGTATCAATTCCCAAAACTTGCATCAAAAAGTTATCGTTATTTTCTTTAATAAAATTCCAATTAATGCTTGTCCATTTTTTTACGGGACCAATAATTTCAGAACGGATCTTCCCATTATCCCATTTACCGGTATGCGTGTAATTTAAACGGATGAATTGTTTATTAGGAGGGATGCCACTACTTAAGTCAGCCGTTTTCTCAATAGCTGTTCCAATTGCTGAACCTTTGTATCCTACAAATGTATAAGGATAGCCATCTTCAATGTTTCGTATTTGTGCTAATCCAATGCTTTCAAAAGCTTGATAAACATTTTCGGGTAATGATTTTAAATTTGAGGCTAATCCATTATATCCTGCTACTACATAACCAACAGGAATTGAATTTAGATAGTATTTTAATGAATCAAGTGCTGTAGGATCTTGTGTATTAAATACAAATAATCCACTGTATTTATAGGTGCTGTATGGATAATCAGGTGTATTTGCAAATAAGTTGTAACCACTAGGGTAACTATATCGTGTAAGGTTTTGCGGGTGTATGGCAAAGAGAACAATTCCAGTTATTGATGACCCTAGATAAACTGGTGGATTATTATTAATTCGCAGTCTTCGTTCAATAGAATCAGTTCGTGCTAAGTCACCACGAGTATTAATGGCGAATTCAACAGTATTATTTATAAAAGCCAGGTTATTATTTTCTAACACAACATTCGTGAATAATTCTGAATTCAATTGCTTAGTTGATGATTGTTGCCAAGTATTTAAATTGTTGGATGCATAAGTAAATGAAGTGTATTCCCAGTCCGACTCTTGTGCATTGCCTTTGATTTTTGTTCTGAGGTAATAGATAGTATTGTCTTTACCTTCAAACGATAGGTCTTTTCTTAATAACTGCTGATCGGTCCACTGGTATGTTCTTAAATAACTTGTGTTAAAAAGTTTACTAGTGTCAATTTCTACCGTATATTCTACATCTTTTGCATAAATATCACTGCATTGTACAACCAAGTGTATGGTTTTTGATTTTACAATGGATAATTGTCGTGGTTGTATGATAATGGGCTTATAACTTGATAAATAAATTTCCTGTGTGATGGAATTATTGACTTCGTTTGATTCATCGATTTTCTGATTCGGGTCAATGCTCACTTTTATCGAATTGGTACCACTTAATTCTTTCGTGCGCTCTATCGTGAAGTAGAAAGTGTCGATATTGAATACATGAACTTTTTTAATAATAGGATAGGTGATTACCTGTTGATTATTAATGGTTCGCTCGATTTGTAATTCAATGCTATCGTTAATGGCTTTGCCAAGATTTTGAATAATACAAGCAAACTCAACCGAATCACTATTTAAAAAACTTTTTGTTGTAGTAAACAATCCGTTGTTGGCAAAAGTGTAGTCGCTATTGTTTGGCGAATAAAATCGTAAACTCGGGTCGCCTTGGTAGAAATACTGACGAGCATGCAAAATATTTAAACTGTCGCTTGCATCGATAAAATTCTTAATAGTTTCTTTTTGAATTACGCCAATACTCTCTCCATACTTGTTTTTAAAGGCGTTCTCGTAGAAATATTTAGCATATAAACTTAAGTACGATGGGAATCCTTCATCACTCGCAGCTAACCAACCAATAGCACCTTTGTTTCTAGAGCGCATGTAATTTTCGCCCATCGAATTATCTAAAGTACAATTTCCAACAGCACATCCGTTTAGAAAATAGATTGGGTATTTACCTTGATTTGATAAGGCTTCTGGTTCACCAAAATTAATTTCAACAAAATAATTTGCACCATGTCCAAAGTAACTTAATAAGGAAATGCCTGAGTTTGTTAATTCAAGTATTTTCTCACGGAAATTATCACTGATCGGCTCATTAACTTTCTTATTGAAATTAATCACTTTCGCTCCCAAAGAAGGCTGAATCGAAATTCCTTCACAAACTTTTAGTGCTGAAGTAAACAAAGCGTTTTCTCCTATACTCCGCCCGCCAGTTGCATGTATTATATTTTTCCTCCACAATGCAACATCAGAATTGCTTTCGTATTCAGTTGCCTTTACAAGATAATCTTCTACCTCTTCATTGTTTTCTGCAGCAAGTCTACCTATTCCCATTATTGGGATAATCGGATTGTAGTTAAAACTACTTACATACAAGCCATCCGATGGTGGCACACCTACCGAAGGGACTAAATCTCTAACAGCAATCCCTGTAGTATTATAAGTGTTGGATTGCATACCCTTTCCAATAATAAATAAGTTTTTTGCAGGTGTTTTTGCAGTACTTGAATAGCGCTCCACAAACTTCTTAATGGCTAATGGATGGTGATATCCGAAAGTGTAAGTATTGTATAGATCTTCAGCAAAGACTAATAGAGTAGGTACTCCTTTGCTTAATTTGTATTGTTGATAGTTCTTTGCCGATGTTTCCAGTTTTCTAGAACTGATGATGATTAAATCATTGCTTTCATTTCTAAAATCAAAATTAATCATATTGGTTTTTTCAATAGCAAAGGAACTGATTACATCATTTGATTTTATAGACGCAATAGTATAATTAGAATGCTCATTATTATCACCAAGCTTAAAGTATATACTATCCGCTTTTGTATTGGAAGTATAGAATTCATTTTCTTTTTCACTGAACAGTATCATACTATCCAATGGTGCATTAGAAAAGATTAGATTTGATGCTTGATTTGTACTCAGCAGAAAATTCAAGAATTTTATGTCCTGTAAATTGCTTTTTCTGGTGTAGCTATATTTAATGTAGGGTACAGTATTGTAATCGCTTTCTGCCGATAAGTCGTTAATACTACTAAACCTAATGTTTGTAGAAGTTGAGAATAAACTTCCATTTAATCGATAATGTAAGCTCTTACATTGATAACCTTTATATAAAGTATCGGTTAAGGTAGAGGTGGTGTTGCCAAGCAGTTCAACTTTTAAATGGTGATTTGCATTTGGATTTCCAGATATGGCATTCGATTGACCAGATACATAAGTTTGGATTTCTACTTCTTTTTCAGGAATTATATTTGTAAAATCTAATGTCCTCGTTTGTGAGCTTCCCTTAGACCACATTGCCCCTGAATACCCTTCTCCAAGTGTATATTCTGATAGCGTAGCACCAGCACTTACATCCTTACCTAAGAAATAACTATCACTAAACACATTTACATTTTCATATTCAAAGTTATATACCCATTTATTTGAATTTTCTGTTGCTGCCTTTTTGTAATAGCTACCTTTTTTTGTTTCATCATAACTTAATAGATATATCGAGGTATCGCTATACATACTAAAGTAAGGATTCAATATTGCTCCCGGCTTATCGTACAACTGTTTGTCTAAGAACCCATCATTTTTCTTCACAATAAATAAAATGGCATTATTGTTATTCCATAAACTACTCGTATCCATTATATAAAACGGAATAGTTTGTCCGTTCTTTTGTAAATGAAAATACCTTGGGTCGATATTCGTTAATTCGGGGTAGAGCGAATTTAATGTGCTAGCGTTTATTTTTAGGATACCATTGGCGGTTGATTTAATACGATAGACCTCATTGGTTTTGTTAGCATATCCCAACAAAGCAATGAAAGTGAAAAGTATTATAATACCTGTTTTCAACACCAACTTCATACCTACGAATATATTAAAACGTTGTTAATTAATCATTAATAGGCAATATTTCATTCTAACTATTTTTTATTGCAATTTAGGGCTATGGAAATTCAAAAAATGGGTCATGAGAAATGGGTTAATACTTTCGCAAGTATTGAAACCAGCTTGTTCAATCGCCCTGATTTTATGCATACCATAGCGCTTGCTTATCAAAAGCAAATTACTTGGTATGTGGTTTCCGATAAGGATGCAGTATTATTTTCCATTCCTATTTATCATTCTGGTCGTAATGCTGCATTGGTCACGCATTTTTTTTACCAAGCCATAATCCTGCATAAGGAATTCCCTGAAATTAAATTGCTAGAATCCTGGAAGGAGCTTATTGTAGTTCTTAAAGAAGATTTTGATCATATCGAATTCAAATTCGCACCTTATGTAAAAGATATTCGTCAGTTTTTATGGGCAGATTTCGAACATTCTACA
>CAJBVG010000273.1 GCA_903958995.1 uncultured bacterium
AAATCGCCTACATGTCTATTGATTACTTTTACACTTCCACCAATACTCAAACGCTCATTTTTCATTTTACGAGCATAGCTTCCTAAAAAGGCATAATCAATTGCCGAAAAAGAACTAATTCTATCGTAATTTATGTTTCCGCCTGCATCAATCAGCTCAGTGGTATTAGGAATATCATCAACTCCGAAACGAACTATTGATAAGGCAATGTTTGAGCGGTCATCAAGCTTATAGGCCACTGCACCATAATCGTATTTAGCAATATCTCCGAAATACTCAGCATGCATAAGTCCTAATTGCATATTGCCCGACATTTGTGTTAGTCCGGCCGGATTCCAATAACCCGAATGAACATCGTTAGAGGAAGCCACAATAGCATTCGACATTCCGAAAGCGCGTGAGCCAACTCCTAGGGACAGGAACTCATTACTGTACTTTCTACTCTGAGCAATACTTAAATTGCTAAACAAGCAAATCATACTAATACTAAGTAATGTTATTTTTCTCATGGGCTAAATGCAGCGCTATTTCTTCAAATATAGTAAGATAATTGTGTTCTACTATATCCATTAAATCGGCAATATGATGATGCATTAAACGAGTATCGTTTTCTGTAAAAAATTGCTGTGTTAATCGATATTGTATTCTGTTTAACGCATAGACTATACTTTCATTGCTTTTGTAACTCAATAAATATTGAATGCTACAAAAACGTTCATAAAATGTAGTAAAGGCTTCTGCATCCTCAATTTCATTGATTTTCAAGAATTCTATAATGATTTCAGGATCACATGCAGCAAGTTGCTTATAAAATGAGTTAGCGTCGATACTGTTGTTTTTAATTAAGAGAGTATCTAATATCAGTTCCAAACCCACATGTCCAATCATAAATGGCTTTACCTTATTATTTTCAAAGGGTATAAGTCGCATCCGTTTGGAAATAAACCTTGAATTCTCAATAAAGTAATTGTTTTCATGAAAATAGTGGTCCACTGCGAGATGCCTTTTCCAGCCCTCATAGATGGATTGCAGACGAGAATCCGTAGAATAAGCTGATTCGTGCTTAAAAGGATGCACATTCCAACGGCGATTATGGTTTTTTACCAGATCGGGTAAGGCTATCCCTAAAATATAATAAGGATCCGTACTTTGCTGATCGAAATAATAATGTGCTAAGTAGTTCATTCCCCTGCTTTGTATTTATTATATTTGAAGCCTAAATTAATGATTTAACCGATGAACACGAATTTTGTTGAAGAACTAAAGTGGAGAGGCATGTTGCACGATATTATGCCGGGTACAGAAGAGCAATTGAGTAAGGCGATGACTTCAGGCTATATTGGTTTCGACCCTACTGCAGATTCTCTACACGTCGGGCATTTGGTGCAAATCATGACATTAATCCACTTCCAACGTGCGGGTCATAAACCTTATGCTTTAGTTGGTGGTGCAACGGGTATGGTTGGCGATCCTTCAGGAAAATCGGAAGAACGTAATTTATTATCGGAAGATAGTTTGAATCATAATGTTGAATGCTTAAAAAATCAGTTAACAAAATTTTTAGATTTTGAATCTGGTGCAAGCAATGCTGCAGTAATGGTGAATAATTACGATTGGTTCAAAGAGTTCTCCTTCTTGAATTTCATTCGCGATGTAGGCAAGCATATTACTGTGAATTATATGATGGCAAAAGATTCGGTGAAGAAGCGTTTAGAAGGTGATACCGGAATGTCGTTTACTGAATTTTCTTACCAATTAGTTCAAGGATATGATTTCTATTACTTATGGAAACATCATCAATGTTTAATACAAATGGGTGGTTCAGACCAATGGGGAAATATAGTTACAGGTACAGAATTTATTCGTAGAAAAGATGCAGGAACGGCTTTTGCATTAACTACACAATTAATTAAAAAAGCAGATGGTACTAAATTCGGAAAAACCGAAGGCGGTAGTGTTTGGTTAGATGCTAAACGTACTAGTCCATATAAGTTTTATCAGTTTTGGTTAAATACTACCGATGCTGATGCGAAATCATACATCAGAATATTCACTTTATTAAGCAAAGAGGAAATTGAAAAAATAGAAGCAGAACATGATGCTGCTCCACATTTACGCATATTACAAAAAGCAATTGCGAATGATATAACTGTTCGTGTTCATGGTGAAGAAGCATTAGAAATGGCGCTAAAAACTTCTGAGTTTTTATTTGGTTCTGGTGATTTAGCATTTTTGCAAAAACTTTCGGATGAGCAAGTTTTAGAAGTGTTTGAAGGCATTCCTCAATTTAAGATTTCTAAGCAAGATTTATTTACTGGCATAAACATAGTTGATTTGCTTGCAGAGAAATCACAAGTATTTCCATCTAAAGGCGAAGCTAAGAAAATGATTCTTGGTGGTGGTGTAGCGATTAATAAAGAAAAAGTAAATAACGTTGATTTGTTAATTGATCAAACATCACTTATTAATGAGAAATTTATTGTAGCGCAAAAAGGGAAGAAGCAATACTTTTTATTAATATGTTAATGGGATAATATGTTAATATGTTAATGGGATAATATGTTAATGGATAATATGTTAATATGTTAATGGGATAATATGTTAATGGGATAATATGTTAATCCTAAGTAATAAAATATCTCAATTCTAACATCTCAATTCTTATTGCACTAAGAGGTTGCATCCTCTTACATCTGCATGGTCAAACCTCCCAAGCACTTCGAAACGTTCGTCGGCGTATAGTTTGCCGAGGTCTTGCGTAGCGATGAAGGAACATGAGTTGATGTTGGCTAAATCGATGATATTAATCCCACCTGTTCTTTCGAAGCCCTGATAACTAAATGGGTCATGGGTTTCACGGATAAGTACTTTCATCCAAGGTGGTGTTCTGAATATTCCTTTCCCAGTAGAATACGCTTGAGATAATAATTCGGTCATGCCGTATTCAGAATGTATTGCCGGAACATGAAACGCTTTTGTTAATATCGAATGAACTTCTTCTCGTAACATTTCTTTTCTTCGGCCCTTCATACCACCAGTTTCCATAATGATGCAATGATTAGCGTGAAACGGAAATTGTTCTGCAAAATCGAGTAGGGCATAGGTTACACCGATGAGTAATATTTTTTTTGTGCCATCATTTTCTTCAATAATCGTTTTTATTTTTTCAAATTCATTTAAATAAAAACCACTAAGGTTCGATTCTGATTGCTGAATTAAATGCTCACACATGTATATCAATGATGACCCATCGCGTTCTAAATAGGAAGGAAGTAAAGCCAATACGGTATAGTCTTTTATATCTCCATAAAACAATTGGAATGCATTGTTAAAACTTGCTTCATACCAAGAAATATCGGTCACATAATGCAAACTTTGTTGCATACCTGTAGTGCCACTCGAACTAAAAATTTGCTGTGTAGATTCTTTTTTCCCGGATACAACTTCTTGAGTTTTGAAAAACTCGATAGGTAGAAATGGGATGTCCTGTAAAGAGTCGACGAGCTTCGAATCAATTCCCAAATGCTTCACAAAGCTATGGTAAACAGGGTTCTGTTCTACCTGATATTGAAATACACGCAAAGCCATTTCCTCAAAATCTAGTGGATTTTGGATAGAAAAAACGGAATCTTGTGTAATTTCACTCATACTTGAACGTTCGTATTTTTATCGTAAATTTACAATCTATTAGTTAAAATGCAGAAATACTTCAAAAATAGTGGATACCTAATCCTTTTATGCATCTCTTTTATTGCTTGCAATAAATTAGAGACGTATGATGATCGTCCGATTATTACCCAAAGTTCTTATACACTTTTGCAAAATAATTCAGGAGTAGATACAAGTTTATTATTGAAGTTTACATTTACAGATGGCGATGGGAATGTGGGTTTATCGACCAATGATACCATAGCTCCATACGATGCCAATGTGATGATAGATTACTATGAGAAAATTGATGGGGTATTTACAAAAATTACAATTCCCGGCACTACTGATACCTTGAATTTTAATTCACGAATTAAGCAATTTGGTTCCGGAAACCCAACTAAAGCTGAGGTTGAAGTGAATGTCAATATATCGGTGGTCCTAGCCGATACCGTAAAATTTGATTACTACATTCTCGATAAAGATTTAAACAAAAGCAATACTGTAACTACCGGCACAATTGTCCTTAACAACTAAAAAAATTAGGAATTAGGAATTAGGAATTTACAATTTAGAATTTAGAATTTAGAATTTAAAAAGGAATGTTATACTGGAAAGCCCTTCACATCATATTCGTCGTTACTTGGTTCGCTGGGTTATTTTACATCATTCGTTTATTTATATATGATGTAGAAGCCAACGAAAAATCGCAAGTAGAAAAAGATATTTTACAAACGCAATTACGTTTAATGGAGAGGAGATTGTGGTATGGGATTACCTGGCCATCGGCAATATTGACAATAATTACCGGTTCTTATCTTGCCATAGCTATGCAGTATTACACTTCGTTTTGGATGATCTTGAAATTTGGTTTTGTGATTTTATTATTTCTATATCACTTGATATGTCAACGCATCATTAATCAATTGCACGAAGGCACTAGCAAATGGACATCAATGCAATTGAGATTATGGAATGAGTTAGCAACACTATTTTTAGTGAGCATTGTTTTTATTGTGGTATTAAAAGATACACTTGGTTTATTGTATGGGATGGTAGGCTTAGTTATTGTAACGGTTGCCCTATTACTTGCCATCAATCTTTATAAGAAGTTGCGTTCTAAATAATTACTCTTCTACTTCATCAATTGTATTTTCATCGGTAATTGCTTTTTGCAGTGCTGCTTGAATTTTAGTGATAAATTCTGGATGCCAGTTTTGTTCTGCTAATTGAGATACAAGTCCCATTGCTAATTGTGCAATACCATATTTAACTAGGACGTTTGATTTGCGTAGGATCACTCGCTCAACCAAGAAGCCTGCCATAATACTTAGTGTAGTGGTGACGATTGATTTGTTAGTCGTTTGTTGATGGAAAAATGAACGTACGCCAGCATTTAAAAGTGCACCAGGTTCTAATGAATCAGATAGTTGATCAAACTTTACTGTCAAGTTTTTTTCTTTTGATTTTAAATCTAATTGTAGGCGATATATTTCTTGCTCCAATTGAGCCTTATTCTTGATGGCTTTCATGATCTTCTTCTTTAAATAATGTTTTAATAATGGTATTAGTAATGGATGTACGAATACTATTTTTAAGCAGTAATGCAATCAATAGCAATAGGAAATATAATCCAGCCATACTCAGAAATCCGATGAACATGCTTTTGTAAAATTCAGCGATGTAATAAGCCATCGCGAAGCTCCCGAATACAAAAACCATTGTTGCAAAAATCAAAACAATTAGATTTGAACCAATGTTTCCAATGAGTACTGCTGCTGTTTTTCTAATTTGTAATCCTAGCAATTCACTACGAGAATTGGCATAGTCTTTTAAGTCGTTGATGAGTTCAACTACATTTTCTTTGATAGTTGGTTGTTCCATATTATCTGTAATTTATCAGTTCCGGTTTCGAAACGTCGAAATCTCTAAAATTGAGATTGTTTATGCCTATGGGATTAAATTTAAAACTATTTCCGGTACCATCGGGTACATTTGGGTAAATACCTATAGAAATTTGCACGGTATTCACTACTAAATTCTCTTTTCGAAGTAAAAATCCAATACCATAGGCTTGGTAGATGGTCTTCGGGTTGATATTTGCATAAAGTGGTCTATCTATTTTCCCAAAGCCTGCAAAAGCTACCGTTGCCACTTGTATACCTGCGAAATTGAAAGGGGTATAGATGATGGATTCAAATTTGAGGATATTTTTATTCTTTCCGAGTACTGCAAAACTATTAAATCCGTATAACCCTTCTTGACCTCTACCATTTAAATTCACACTTTCAGAAGCTAAGCGGTTTAAGCCGTTTGTAGATTGAAAGTAAACGAATTGTCGCATGTTCCATTTGCCTCTCGACCACAAGTCGGAGAAGTAGCTTAAATCCAAATGAAATACTCCACGTGATGCGATGAAGTTCGAGTTGTACACACCATATTGCATCGACCCTGATAGGTAACCAAAATTGTCGATGTGTTTACCTGAAGAATAGCGCAAGGCATTGTAAATATATTTGGTATTTCCTTCTTTATAAAATCCAAAGATGGCATTAAACGAGCGTCCTTCGGGAATATCCTCTGTGTTGCCAAATCGAAAAATCTTTTTGTCCTTGTAATACCGCCTACTAGAAACACCGACACTAAACAAATACATGTTACGGTCTTCGTACAAATTGAGTGTATCTAAATTCAAACTTGGCTTTTCTATAAAATCAGTTCGAACATAACGTGCCCCTAAAATAAGTGAGTTTGTACGTCCACTTTCTTTCGATTGATTTATTTTTATACTTCGACCTAACCAAACATCATTTAAATTGTAAACTAATTTAGCTGGAATTAATACACCATCGGGGAAAGGGAATTCAAGCGTTTGGTCGAACCTGCTTATTCCTGCTGAGCCAGCCCATTTTGTTAGTGGTGAGAAGAATGTACGGTCGAAATTTATTCCCTGGTATCTTAGTAGTGGGGAAACATTATAATAAATTTTTCCATCAATGTAAGTGTTCTTAATATTATTATCACTCAGTTCTCCTTGCCAATTGGTAAATCTATTTTTAGTAAAATCATATTTACCACCTTGAATAACTTTCGCTCCAGTTCCTGCTAAGTTAGATTCAGTTATTTTAAAATCCGTGGCCGTAGTACTCACGCCTACACTAGCATTCAACGACCAACGATCTTGCACCACAACGATAACGTCTACAGAATCGGCACTGCGTTTAGTATTAGATGGAACTATAATTCGCGCATCGCGAATGTATTCTTGTCGACGAAGTAAACGTTCCGACTCTTTTAAACGAAGAGGATCTAAGCGATCTCCTTTCTTAAATAAAATAAGTCCTTCAATATTACTTTGCCTCGTACCAACATTAATTCTATTTCCTAAATCTTCAATAGCGCCTTTACGAAAGATAAGGGTATCGTCAACCTCCGTACCAAAAGGGTCGAGCATTTTGTAACGTATATTTCTTATTATTTTCCCTTCATACCGATTGATACGATCTTGCTTTTGACGGGATTGCATATTATCAATTAGCCTTTTTGTAGGCTCTGGTGCATCGTATATATTTTTGAATAACCAGTCGCCCACTTTCGATTCTTTAGATAGTTTCAATAAATTACTATCT
>CAJBVG010000274.1 GCA_903958995.1 uncultured bacterium
ACGCATGAGTTTAAAACACCAGTAAGCGTAATTAAAATTGCAGCAAATAATATTAAAAATCAACAGGTGCTGAATGAAAAAGATAAAGAGTTGTATGGACGAATACTGGATGAAGAAGCGGATAAATTAAATGAATTAATGAACAAGCTCCTTTCATTAACTCAATTAGAAAATAGAAGTTTAATTATAAAGAAAGAGAAAATAGATTTGTATGATTTCTGTAGAGACATTGTAGATGCTTATCAATTAAAATATCCTGATTTCAATATCGAATATTCTGTACAAAACATTTTATATTATAATGGCGATCGAGTTTTGTTATATAGCTTATTTCAAAACTTAATAGACAACGCATACAAGTATTCTCCTATTGATAAAAAACATCTTCAAATAAAAATACGCAGAGTAAAAGATCAGTTAACTATATTTTTTACCGATAAGGGTATAGGAATTCCGAAAGATGAAATTGAAAATGTATTTAATAAGTTTTACCGAATAGAAAATCAATTTAACCAACAAGGGAGTGTGGGCATAGGCTTAGCCTTTTGTAAGGAAGTAGTGAAGTTTATGAAAGGAGATATCTCCGTTAAAAGTGAATTGGGACAAGGATCAGAATTTAGAATATTATTACCAATAGATTAATTATATTAAGCTTGTTACAAAAAATTACAGATTTGTGTAATAGCTTTGCACTTATAAAACGATAACCATGGAAAAGAACCAAGTAAAAATTGCCATTGTAGAAGACGACGCCAACTTGCGTTTATTAGTAAGTCAACGTATCGCTTCAGAAGGATACCAAGTTTTTGAAGCAGCCGATGGAAACAGCGGTGAAGCCTTAATCGTAAAAGAACAACCTCACATTGTTTTATTAGATTGGATGCTACCTGGTAAAACCGGTAATGAAGTTTGTACTGCAGTTCGAGAAAAAGATTTCAATGGTATTGTGATTATGATTACTGCGAAAGCTCAGGATATTGACAAAATTGATGCCTATAATTTTGGTGTGAGTGATTACATCACAAAACCTTTTAGCATGGAAGTGCTAATGGCATTGATTGAAAACAAGGTGAAATTCATTGTGAATTCCGACAAACCTGATATGATTAAGTTTGCTAACATGGAGCATCATCCGAGCACTCACATGTTAATGCGTGAAGGCAAAAAAGTGGAGCTTACCATTTTAGAGAATCGCATATTATTGTACTTCCTTAAAAACATGAACAAGGTTATTAACCGTGATGAATTGATGATGGTGGTTTGGGGTTATAACTCTGATGTGAACACTCGTACACTCGATATGCACATTGTTCGTTTGCGTAAGAAAATAGAAAACAACCCAGAACACCCGATGCTATTGCAAACGGTTAGAGGGATTGGATATAAGTTTGTGTTGGAATAGATTTGAGATGTGAGATATGAGATATGAGAAAGCCAGTTTTTACGAACTGGCTTTTTTTGTTTAAATTGGTTTTATTACTATGCGAATTATCGCAATCATTAGTCTAGCATAATAGAAATGAAAACAAAAATTCATTTAGTATTTATTTTCCTTATCTGCTGCTCCAGTATATCCTATGGACAAAAATTTTCTACTTCACTTTACATTGGTAGGGCAATTGGATTTAATTCTTCATTGAAATCTATTTCTACTCCAAGTATATATACCTATAATAAACCAAATGAATTTTATAATAAATCTTTAGAAGCTCCAAGTGCTGGAATAGGATTGCAGCTTGAATATAAATTCAACGAAAAGTATGGAATATTTACCAGTATAAGTTCAGTTTGGACAAATACATTATTAGTATTTACTGGCTTTAAAGACCCTTCTAATTTAGGAACTTTAGTAGAATATGGTTACACCAATAACACATATGAATTTCCAATTGGAATTATTCATTACAATAAACTTTTCAAAGAAAATATTTTACTAAAAGAATATGCGGCGTTCACATATAATTTGAATAATTTAAGTGGTGGATGGACGCATTATATTTTAATGTCCCAAACAAATGATTCTGTACGCTTGTCGTTTACAGAAGATGCTGGATTCCCGAGTGGAAATTCTGCTGGACTCAAGATTGGAATTGGAATAAAACCAATAAAATTTTTAAAAGGATTAGAACTTGCTGCAATGTTCAATTATCAATTCAAAAGATCGATAGAATATAATGAAGAAGTGATTTATAAAAACTTAAGCACCGGGAATGAAGAATATTATCATGCTATTTTAAAAAACAAACCAGATTATTTATTGCTGTTATTGAAATATGATATCTTCAGGTACAACTAATTAATAGAATTTTAAATTCAAAATTCCTAATTCCTAATTCCTAATTCTTTCACCGCTTTCTCAAACCTTTCCTCTCCAATACCATCAATAATCCTATACTTCGCTCCTTTTTCTTCCATTAGTCGAGTGTACCATTCCATAAAGTAAGCTCGTTCGCTTGGGAAGTTTCGGAGTGGATCATCTTGCCAAGGCAAGTCGTCTTTCATTACTAAATACAAATCGTAATGTCGAGTTTGGTATTCTTGTTCTACTTCGGGTGGACAAAATCCGAACACGTGTTCGCACCATACTTTTACAGTAATGATGGTAGTGTCACAGAATAAATAAGGATGATTATTTTCGAGTGCTTCTTGTTCGATTTTATGTTCTAGAGCTAATTGCCCATGAAACATATTGAGTTCATCTTCTATGGTACATTCTCTGTCTAGGTTAGCACAGTATTCACGTGCATACTCTGGTACCCACAAACAATTAAAATGCTTAGCGAGGTAGGCAGCCATTTCCGACTTACCTGTAGATTCTGGACCAATGATGGCTATTTTAAGCATTTAATTGTTTCTTCCATTCGCGCAAGCCTAATACGGCTAAGGCTACGAGTATTGTATAAAGCACAGCGGTTAAATGCGCTTCTTTATAAATATACAAAACGATGTACGATAAATTAATAACAATCCAGAAATACCAATTTTCTAAAAACATTTTTGCTGATAGAATGGATGCCACAATACTTGCACTAAACAAAATGCTATCGTATTCTGCATAAGTTGCATCAGAAAACTTCGTTAAAATTTTTGCAATTATTATTCCAGAAAATGTAATTAATAAAAGTAATCCGGTAATGTTTTTGGGAGCAATTCTTTTTACAACGAAACTATGTTCAGTCGCTAAATTCTTCTTCCAATTTATCCATGCGAAAATAGATGTTGCTACAAAAAAGAATTGCAAAGAGGAGTCGGCGTAAAGTTTAATCTCGAAGAAAAAATAAGCATAGGCCAATGAACTCACAATGAGAATTGGCCATGCGATAATATTTTTTTTAGCAGTTAAATAAATTCCAAGAACAGCTGTTATAAACCCAATGATTTCAATAGCGTTCATTAGAATATTATTTACTTAAGTACATCGATTTCTCTTTGTACAACTGACGGAAGTAAGGATCTTCTAAATCTTTAATGAAACGAATTGCTTCACCTGTTGATCTCATTTCAGGGCCTAACTCTTTCTTCACTTCAGGGAATTTATGGAATGAGAAAACAGGTTCCTTAATGGCGTAACCGGTTAACTTACGTTCTATTTTAAAGTCTTTTAATTTATTTGCACCAATCATTACTTTCGCTGCAATATTGATGTAAGGTACATCGTATGCTTTCGCAATAAATGGTACCGTACGAGATGCACGTGGGTTCGCTTCGATTACATACACTTCTTCTTTTCTTATAGCAAACTGTATGTTTAGTAAACCTAATACGTTTAATGCTTTGGCTAATTTCACAGTATACTCTTCCATTAAACCAATCACTTTTGGCGATAAGTCGAATGGTGGAAGTACCGCACTCGAATCTCCAGAGTGAATACCTGCAGGCTCAATGTGTTCCATCAATCCAACAATATGAACATCTGTTCCATCACTAATCGAATCCGATTCTGCTTCTTCCGCTCTATCTAAGAAATGGTCAATTAATATTCTATTTCCTGGGATGTCTCTTAATAATTTTACAACCGCTTTCTCTAACTCTTCATCATTAATTACGATGCTCATGCCTTGTCCACCGAGTACATAACTCGGACGAACCAACACAGGGTAACCAACTTCATTGGCAACTTTAATAGCTTCGTCGGCAGTTTCTGCTACACCATACTTCGGATATG
>CAJBVG010000275.1 GCA_903958995.1 uncultured bacterium
GTACACTCATCAAATGCCATAATGATATCGGCACCAATGGTACGTTGAATATCCATTACGCCTTCTGGGGTAAATAATAGTTTCGACCCATCAATGTGTGAACGAAAAGTAACACCTTCTTCCTTTATTTTACGAACGGTAGAAAGGGAATACACTTGGTATCCACCACTATCGGTTAAAATAGGACGATCCCAATTAATAAATTTATGTAAACCTCCAGCGGCTTCAATGGTATCTAATCCCGGACGAAGGTAAAGGTGATAGGTATTGCCTAATATAATCTGTGCTTCAATATCATCTTTCAACTCACGTTGATGTACTCCTTTTACTGTTCCTGCTGTTCCAACAGGCATAAATATGGGAGTTTGAATCGTACCATGTGCAGTTTCAATACTACCAGCACGTGCTTTAGATCCTTTATCGGTATGTTCTAGTGTAAATTTCATTCCTCGCAAAGATATAATAATTACAAAGAACCGATGAGTCCTGTTATGATGGTTTATCCATACTCATATGTGTAAAATTCTTTTTGTAAATAATAGATAAAATGTAATAGTTTAGCGACTGTCTAATATATTAAAACATTGAACTACGCAGACCTATTGATTGGATTATTATCCTTATTCTTTATTATTCAGATATACTACTACTTACGTTACTTTTCAGCGGTTTCGTTTCATAAAATAGTAGAAGAAAAATCAAGCCCAAAACTTCCAGTTTCAGTAATTATTGCGGCTAGAAACGAAGCCGATAATCTGCAACTGTTTTTAGATTCGATTTTAACACAAGACTATCCGAACTATGAAGTGATTGTAGTGAACGATTGTTCTTATGATAATTCGGAGGATATATTAAAGGGATTCCAATCAAGATATCCTCACTTAAAAGTAGTAGAGTTAGAGGAAGATGATAAGTACAGACATGGAAAAAAATTCGCGCTTACCATAGGTATTAAAGCAGCAGTAAATGAACATTTATTATTTACCGATGCCGATTGTATGCCTGTCTCTAAAAACTGGATAACCCAAATGCAGCAGGGCTTTTCAGAGGGTAAGGAGATTGTATTAGGAATTTCACCATTCATTAAAACCAAAAGTTTTTTAAATGCATTCTCTCGATTTGAAACCTTTTTTACAGCATTACAATACTCTTCATTTGCCCTAAAAAAGAATACCTATATGGGTGTTGGACGAAATTTAGCCTATACCAAGACCTTGTTTTTTAAAGGTAAAGGATTTGCGACGCACATGCACTTACAATCGGGCGATGATGATTTATTTGTGAATCAAAATGCTACAAAAGAAAATGTGTCGGTTTGTTTACATCCCGATAGTTTTGTGATGACTCCATCGAAAGAAACATGGTCAGATTATTTCCGTCAGAAAATCAGACATCTAGGCATTGGAAAAGAATATAAGAAGTCACATCAAATCAGTTTATCCTTAATATCCATATCGGCTTTATGCTATTACATTGTTCTTGCACTAAGCTTTGTATTCCAACTACCATATATAGTTTCGTTTGGATTTTTAGGAGCAAGATTTTTAATGTTAGGTCTATTCTATTTTTCTTCTATGCGCAAGCTTGGTACTAGAGATTTATTCTTATTTTATTTTATATTTGATATTATTTATCTTTTAGTTATCCCTTTTTGGGCTCTTATATCTTTTTTTACTAAAGAAAAAAAATGGAAGTAAATCCAAATTTTTCACAGAAGGCCACCGAAGATTTAGAGTTGGTGAGAAAGGCAATATTGAACGATCAGAAAGCATACGCAGAGCTGATGGTTCGATATAAGGATGCCATTTATTTCATGATTCTAAAAATGGTGAACAATAAGGAAGATGCCAATGATTTAACGGTAGAAGCTTTTGGTAAAGCCTTTGAAAACATTGATAAATATAAGCCCGACTTCGCTTTTTCTACTTGGCTATTTAAAATTGCCACCAATAATTGTATCGATTTTATTCGTAAGAAAAGATTAAAAACTACATCTATTGATTCGGCATACGATAACCAGGATGGGGAAGAAGTGAGAATTGATTTTGCATCGGAAGGACTAGATCCGGAAGAGAAAATGATTAAGAAACAGAAGAACGATTTGATGCGTACCATTGTAGATAATCTTCCTGCTCGTTATAAGCAATTAGTGATTTTGCGTTATTTTGATGAACGCAGTTATGAAGAAATTGCTGAAGAACTTAAACTCCCTGTAGGTACAGTAAAAGCTCAATTATTTAGAGCAAGAGATTTATTATTTAATACAATTAAACAGGGAAAGGAAAAAATATAGTGGATTTAATTAGAAAGTATTTTCCCGATTTAACCGAAACTCAATATGCTCAACTCGAGCAATTAGCTCCGCTTTACAACGATTGGAATGAGAAAATCAATGTGATTTCTCGAAAAGACATGGAACATTTTTATGAGCGTCATGTGTTGCATTCATTAGGCTTAGCGAAGGTGATCAATTTTAAAGCAGGAACTAAAGTTTTAGATGTAGGCACTGGTGGTGGTTTCCCTGGAATTCCATTAGCAATATTATATCCTGATACCAATTTTTTTCTAGTAGACTCTATTGGTAAAAAAATTAAAGTAGTGCAAGAAGTGGCTGCAGCATTAGGATTAAAAAATGTACGAGCTAAACATTGTAGAGCCGAGGAAGTAAAAGAAAAATTCGATTTTGTAGTGTCGCGTGCCGTAACTCGTTTAATTAATTTTTACCCCTGGGTACACAATAAATTTTCGAAGAATCAGATTAACGATTTAGATAATGGAATCCTTTATTTAAAAGGCATTGAGCTATCTGAAGAGTTCGATGAAATCCATAAACCTTACCAACTATTTGCCCTTACCGAATACTTTGAAGAAGAGTTTTTCGATACGAAAGGAGTGATACATGTACCTGTATTTGCTTAATAAAAAAACCTGCATATATGCAGTTGACAAGTAGTTAAGCTTGCCGTATTTTTCGGGTATGGAGCAGGAGATGATTTATACCATTGCCTTGAGCATGGTACCGATGGTGGGACCCGTAACCGCGAAAGAGTTAATAAAAACTATAGGTTCGGCAGAAGAAGTACTAAAAAGTTCGGAACGTAAATTACTACGAGTCGCGGGTGTTGGTCCGGCTTTATCCCAACAATTACGTTCAGCCAATTTTATCGAAAAGGCAGAGCAAGAGATGAAATTTTTGCAGAAAAATCATCTTC
The DNA here is from genome assembly GCA_903958995.1 of uncultured bacterium. Taxonomy (GTDB): domain Bacteria; phylum Bacteroidota; class Bacteroidia; order Sphingobacteriales; family Sphingobacteriaceae; genus CAJBVG01. Next base: position 3,213 of record CAJBVG010000275.1, read on the forward strand.
GAGCCATCGCATTTCATCAAGCCGAATATCCCATTCGCTTAAAAAGATGTGCCGATTCCCCTTTAGTATTATATGTGAATGGAAATTCCAATCTCGAAAATCGACGTATCATTTCAGTGGTGGGCTCGCGTTTAGCGACGGAATATGGGAAAGGAATTTGCAGGGAATTTATTCAAGAGCTTAGGCCATATCATCCCATTATTGTAAGCGGATTAGCGTATGGTATTGACATTACTGCGCATAAGGAAGCATTGCTTAATGGGCTCGAAACGCTTGCTATTGTTGGTCATGGCTTAGATCGTATTTATCCACCTACACATACCTCTGTTGCAAAAGAGATTGCGATGCAAGGTGCAATTGTTTCAGAATTTTGCAGTGAAGTTAAACCCGATCGTGAGAATTTTCCGGCTAGAAATAGAATCATTGCTGGAATGTCGGATGCGACTATTGTTGTAGAGGCACGAGAGCAAGGAGGTGCATTAATTACGGCTGAGATGGCGAATCAATACAACCGTGATGTGTTTGCTTTTCCGGGAAGAATAAATGATGTACAGAGCAAGGGTTGCAATCAATTAATACGAAATAATTCTGCTCAGTTACTCAGCTCTACTGCCGAATTTTTAGATGCATTAGGTTGGGATGAAGCACAGAAAACAAACATCCAGAAAAAATTATTTATCGACCTAACAGAAGATGAAAGAGTAATTGTGGAGTACCTTATCCATAGCAGTGTGAATGTAGGTTATGATCAATTATTGAATCATTTAAATTGGAAAAACTCCAAATTGAGTACTGTACTTTTGCAACTGGAAATCAATGGTTTAGTGAAATCATTGCCGGGCAGTATGTTTCGTTTATGTTAAATAATTGTTCTTGTTATGCACTCTTTTATTTAAGCAGTATATTGCATTTTATATCCATTTAAAATCAATATTTTCATGAAAAACAGAATTTATTCTACTCTATTATTACTTGCATTTTTTGTGAGTTTTAGTTCCTTCACTATTGTTAATCCCGACGATAACACGAAGAAACCAGTTAATGTCATTTTATTAATTGGAGATGGTATGGGATTAAGTCAGGTGAGTTATGCATTAATGATGGCTAACGAACGTATGGCTTTTGAGCGATTCAAAACATTAGGGTTGAGTAGAACTTCATCGGGCAGTCATAAGATTACCGACTCTGCAGCAGGGGCAACAGCATTTTCTTGTGGGACTAAAACGTACAATGGTGCGATTGCAGTAGATATGAATAAAGTGCCTATGACGACCATTTTAGAGATGGCAGAAGCAAAAGGATTTGCAACAGGTTTA
>CAJBVG010000276.1 GCA_903958995.1 uncultured bacterium
ATTCAGAAAGCATTAACTGATTTATTAGCTCAAAATTCTGAAGTTATTGGTCGTGTTACTTTTAACATACGTCCGGGGACATACCCAGAGAATTTAGTTTTCAAACCTTATGTAGGTGCATCTGCGAAGAACTTCGTGGTGTTTAAATCAGAAACGGGTAAAGCAAGTGATGTGGAAATTGTAGATCCAGGAGACAATACACTTTACAACAACCAAGTTATTCGATTTGAAGGTTGTTCTTATTATACATTACAAGATTTAACCATAGAAAATAGTAGAGTAATTACCGCATCGAATCAGTTCGCTTCAGTAATTCATTTTACTTACAATCGTGATACTAGAAAATCTGCTGAATTTAATACGATTAATCGTTGTGTAATAAAAGTAGATTCTGTGTTCACCATTTTTAATGGAAATACTATTGGTGTAGTTGCATCAGATATTAACAATACGACTATTGGCGATAACTGCGCAAACTATAATACCATAACAAATAATACATTTTATGGTGGTGCATTCGCAATTAAATTAACAGGTAAGAATTCTGCTATCCCATCTAAAGGATATAAAATTTCAGGAAATAAATTTTACAAATGCTTAAGTGGTATCGATATTAAATATCATAATATTCCATTAATAGCTTCGAATACTATTAATTGTCGTCCTGATCCAATTGGTGCACAATTTGGAATTCGAGTACAAAATGCTGCGGGTAACTTTAGTTTTCATAGTAACGTAGTTAAAGACTTTGGAACTTTTGGTATCTTTTTATATAGTGTAAATGGTGGAGCTGCAGCCTATGTTTATAATAATATGATTATGGGTAATGCAAAACCTGCATATTCAAGAGGTATACATGTGGAGAATAGTTCTAATATTCATTTTTATCATAACTCTATTCATTATACAGCTCCTTTTAATCAGGATAATGCTTGCATGGTTATTGAGAATTCACCTACATTGCCTGCTACCAAAATAAAAGTGAAGAATAATATTTTCTATTCAACAGGTGGTGCAACAAGCTTTATATTACGTGCAACATCAAGTGTGGATACGATGAATTTTAATGATTATTATAATGCAACTAATACATCATTAGCAATAATTGGAGGAACATCTAGGTCATCGTTATTAACCATAAAAAGTAGTACTGCGAAAAATCAAAATTCATTAAATGTAAATCCAGATTTTGTTTCACCTGTTAATTTAAGAATAGACAGTAGGAAATTAATTCGTAAGGCTTACATTTTACCATTTATATTATCAGATTTCGAGAATCAACCTCGTGATCCAGAGATGCCAGATATTGGCGCTGATGAAGTGATTCGTAGTGCAGTGGATTTAGAGGTTTTTGGTTTAGAGAAAAACTTTGTGCCTCGTGAGGGTAGTAATATTTTACCAGTAGTGATTAAGAATGAAGGTTTATTATCATTAAACAATAATAAAATCTTATTAAGCTATAGAATTAACAATGGTGCATTTACAACTCCAGAAGAGTTTACTCTTCAAACATTAAGTAAATCATATTCTAAGCAAACATTTTCTTTGGCTACACCTTGGGTTATTCCTAGTCCCGGTTCATATGATTTAACGATTAGAGTTACTCCTCCAGTTCCAAATGATACATGGCAAGAAAATGACACCATACGTTTAACTATTTGTGTTGGTTTAAATGGAACATATACTATTGGTGGTCCAGTAAATCCGAAGAACTATCCAACATTTGCAGCAGCATTAGCAGCGTTTGATTGTGGCGTGGGTGGGCCAACAACATTTAACGTATATCCAGGCACATATCCTAACTTCTCTTTACCAGTTGTTAAAGGGGTGAGTGAAATAAATACATTGACTTTCCGTTCTCAAACTGGAAATGCTTCGGATGTGATTATTCAAAACACAACAGCTGCGCAAACAACAACAAACCATTATGTTATTCAAGTTGATGGAGCTGATTATGTTACTTTTAGAAATTTCACATTAAATAATACTTCAACTTCTACATTTGCCTCAGGTTTTCATGTAACTGAAGGATCAAATTATGTCACTTTAGATAGTAGTATTGTAACTGTACCTTCTTCAAATGCAGCAACACAAAATAAATATCCTATTGTGTTATCGCAGAAATCAAAAATAGATAGTGGTGCTGTAATTAATAATGTGTATATCAAAAATTGCACATTGAAAAATGGTACAGTTGGAATTCAATTCTTTGGTAGAAACACAAGTATTCGTTCAGTTAATAATGGTGCTATAAACAATATAATTGACTCTAGTTATTTATATGGTTTCTATTCTACTTTTATGAATGTTGGAGAGTTTAGCAGAAATATAATTACCATGTTAAATGCATCGAATGCAGCTAGTGAGGCAATTAGAATTTCATTCTCTAAATTTAACTCTGTACTTAATGCAAATAAAACATACGGTGCAAATTTAAGGGGGATTAACTTAACTACAGTTGAAGGTGTTACTGGTATTACGATGGCTAATAATATGTTTGGTGGAGGCTTTAAATCCACTTTAAATGGTGTTGGAGTTTATTTGAATGAAGTAAACAAATTAAACATGTATCATAATTCTGTCTATTATGATCAAAACTCTACTTCAATACCGAATAACTCTTCTGCATTTTTCTTAGTCTCAGGTTCAAATGTTACCTTATATAATAATATTTTTTATAATTCAGGGAATGGATATGCATTTTATGTAAGTAGTCCAACATCTATACGTGCATCAAATAATAATATTTATTATACCGATGGGAATCCAGCAACAAATTTATTTGCATACTGGAATGCTGATCGTGCAGATATGACTACTCTTAAAAACTCAATGCAAGGATTTGAAACCAATAGTTTAGAAATCAATCCACTTTTTGTATCGAAGAGCGATTTACATACATCAGTATTAGGTTTAGAAGGCAAAGGGTTATACTTTGATAATATTTTAGGTGATTACGATGGTCAGGCTAGAAATCCACTAGGACCAGATATTGGTGCTGATGAGTTTATAATAAATACGAAAGACTTAGCAGTAATGGACATTCAACCATTAGTGTTTAGTACAGATCCAAATACCATTAAAGTAAAATTGATGAATTTAGGTAGTACTACATTAAACGGTTCCATAGTTAAGTTGCAATTCTCTTCTGATGGCATTTCATGGTTACCTGCTGGTGGAGAAGCCTATACCATAGGTTCTGGTAATTCATTAGCACAACCTTATGCATCGGATATTTTTACTTTTGCTACGAAATTTAATGCGACAATTAATAATACTTATAACTTCCATGTGCGAGTATTACCAAGTGATCGTATTATTGGCGACCCAGTTACTAAAAATGACACAGCAATTAATATTATATGTACTGGCTTAAAAGAAGGTACTTACACAATTGGTGGTACTAGTCCAAATTACTCTGATATTACTTCAGCTGTTAGTGCAATTAGTTGTGGTATAACTGGCCCAGTTGTATTTAATATTAGACCAGGAACTTATAACGAACGTTTCACAATTAATAACCCTAAAAACACTTCTGCAATAAATACAATTATTTTTAAGGCAGAAAACAATGATTCATCATCAGTAATTATTAATAGTAACGGAACAACAGGTAATACAAACAGAAATGTAATTCGTTTAAATAGATCAAAAAACATTGTTTTAAAATACTTAACGCTTCGTAATTTTAGTTCTTCAATTAATGGTTCTTCAACAATACAAATAACTTCGGATGCTCGAAATGTTACAATTTCGAATTGTAGATTAATTATGAGTGGAACAAGTACCTCTCAAAATTTATATGTTGTTACTACATCTGACTCTGCATTCATTACATTAGGTGGTAAAGGAGGAAACGGTATAACTATTAAAAACAATTATATTTCTGGTGGTAACGTAGGTATTTCAATTAAAGGTGCAAGTCAATATGTAAGAGATGAAGGCTTAG
>CAJBVG010000277.1 GCA_903958995.1 uncultured bacterium
ACAAAATTAGATGTTCCTTTATTAGCCATTAATTCAATGGACACGGCTGTTTATGTTGATGAAAGTTTTGAGTTAATGCGTGAAAAAGCAATGCGTGAAAATTTGAATTTCCCTTACTTATATGATGCTAGTCAAACGGTTGGTAAATCGTTTTCAGCAGACCATACTCCACATGCCTTCATCATATGGAAAGTCAACAATCAATGGGTAATTAAGTACTCTGGTGCGATAGATGATAATGGGGAACACCCTGAAATCGCTAGCTCTTTTATAGAACCAGCCCTAAACGAATTATTAGCGAATAAAGTAGTGAGTAAGCCAGAAACCGCTTCTTTTGGTTGTAGAATTTATTACCGAAAATAAGTTAACAAATACGTGGTAGCTGTTCGCCAGTTAAATAATTCACTACTCGTTTTCCTCCAATTCTACTATTCAAAATTACTTTACCTGGATGATCGATTACTACCTTTCCAATGATTCTTGCGTTTGTACCTTTTTCATCTGCTTGTAAATTTTTTAGAAAATCTTCTGCAATACTAGGATCTACAATGGCCATAAACAATCCCTCATTAGCAACATACAAGGGATCTAAGCCTAACATTTCACATGCTGCATCTACTTGTGTATCTATTGGTATTTCTTTCTGATCAATTAAAAATCCAAGCTTCGTCATTTCTGCCATCTCATTTAACACAGAAGCCACTCCACCTCGTGTTGGGTCGCGTAAGAATTTAACTTCGGCTCCATATTGTTCAATTAAGGAAATGATAATATGATTTAAATTAGTTGAATCACTCTCCACATCCGTTTCAAAAGTTAAGCCTTCTCTCAAACTCATAATGGCAATTCCGTGTGTAGCAATATTACCACTCACAATAATAACATCACCTTCTTTTATTCTATTGTGATGAATATTAGCTTTAGGATGAATATGTCCTATACCTGATGTATTGATAAATATTTTATCACCTTTTCCTTTTTCAACTACCTTGGTATCACCGGTTACAATCTTAATGTTTGCTTGGTCTGCAGCTTGTTTAATACTCACTAACACTTCCCAAAATTCATCCATCTTAAATCCTTCTTCAATAATAAAACTTAACGATAAGTATTGTGCTTGCGCACCACACATCGCTAAATCGTTCACCGTTCCGTTAATCGCTAAGTCGCCAATATTACCACCAGGAAATTTAATAGGAGAGATCACATAGCTATCGGTGCTGAAGGCAACTTTACCATTCATTTCTAAAGTTGCTCCATCATGTTGTTGGTCGAGCAAATCGTTTTTCAATATATCAAATACACCTGTTTGCAATAAACGGTGTGTTAATAATCCACCACTACCATGCCCAAGCGTAATGACATCGAAATCGAATTTCGGCATAGGGCATTGTAAGGTCATTTTTATTTTATCTGCCATGATTGTTCTATCTACTAATTAACAACATCCTGTGCATAATGATAATAAGCTGCGCAAGAACCTTCACTACTAACCATTGGAGCACCTAACGGATGCTCTGGTTTACATTTCGTACCAAAGTTAGGGCATTGCTTAGGTTTCTTTAATCCTTTCATTATATCGCCGCTAATGCATTCACTATTTTCTTTCGCTAATGGAATATCAATTTTGAATTTTAAGCGTGCATTGTAGTGCTTGTAATCTTCATTTACTTCATAACCACTTAGAGGTATTTCACCAAT
>CAJBVG010000278.1 GCA_903958995.1 uncultured bacterium
ATATGTTGCAAATGTTAGTGGAACATATACTGTTGTTGGGCAAAGTGATCAAGGTTGTATTCTTGATTGTACCCCAATAACAATTACTGTACCCCCACTGTCTGGAGAAATTGTTAATTATACAGTTAGTTCTTCGCCCACAAATCCATGGACATACGGAACAAACACCAGCACAAATAACCCATGGGGAACTACACAAACTGTTTGGATAAAAGGATATTTAAAAATAGCAAAAAATGTAAATCTTACCATAAAAGGTATGCGTTTTGAATTTGCTCCGAATGCTAGAGTTATTGTAGAGGAGGGTGCAACTTTAACTATGGAATCGAACGGTACAGTTCATACAGTATTTAGCTCTTATAATTGTACAGGTGCAATGTGGCAAGGTGTGCAAGTATTGTCAAAATTTGATGTAGGAACCGATGTTCAATTAAACGGTAAGCTAGTAATGAAAGCAAATAGTTTGATTGAAAATGCAAGAATTGGTGTAAGTAACACAGATAATTTAAATGCAACTACTGAAGGATTATATAAATCCCAAATTCAAGCAACTAGTGCATATTTTAAAAATAATTATATTGGGGTGTTAATAATGTATAAGTCAAAAACTATGATGCAAGGTCAAAGACTTTCAAATATTAGTTTTTTTCAAAATTGTTTTTTCCAAAATACTGCTTCATTAAAGGATCCAACATATACGAATGGATTAACAAAGGCGCATTTAGATTTAAGAAATGTAAATGGGGTTAAAGTTATGGCTTGTACATTCGAAAATACATTTTACATTGCTGCTCCTCCAACAATTTCGAATGTGACTGATAATGTATCTTTGGATTTAAATATTGGAGTTAAGGCAATTGATGCAAATTATTTTATAAGTTCTACATCGAATGTTTTCAATAATTTATGGATTGGGGTTGACCATTATTCTACAAATGATTTTTTACAGAACCAAGGATTTGGTTTTTTGGAATTTAATTCATGTGTGTATGGAATTGTCCTTAGAGGTGGTTCTGGGTTTACTGTTGCAAATTCAACTTTTGGCCTGTTAGGAACTTTATCTTCAAGGTTAGACAGAAATTATATAGGAATTAATGGTAGGGGGAATAAAGTAAATGAAATAAAAGAAAATATTTTTAGTAATGGATATTGTGGAATCGTAACAGTAGATTGGGGATTAAAAAAGGGGGCATCAAATATAAATAGGAATATTTTTAACAATGTAGGTTCTTATTATGGGCAAGGATTATATAATTACAAAGAAAATAAATTTTTACAAGTGAAATGTAATTTATTTAGCATTGAAGAAGCAAGTATTCAAAAACATTGGGTCAATAGAGGAAATTTAGATAGGCAAGGTAAATTTCCTTGTGATGATGAGCTATCATTGCCAGCTAACACATTTGTTGGAAGTTCACCTTCATTAACAGACATTTTAATGATATCTGAGGGTTGGAATTCTTTATTTCAATATGTAGTGCCAAGTTTAACAGACCCAGATTATAAGCCAATACTAAAAAGACAAATTGGAAGTTCAATTTCAACTTTAGGCAATTCTTATACTCCTAATTGTGTTTTAATTCCTTCAGAATTTATTTGTGCAGATGAAACAGTTTATAGAGGAATAGATTATATTCTCTCGGATATTGAAATAGCTTTGGAAAATCCAGAAGATACTACTATTGAAAGTTTGATATTCGAGGCACTTCAGCATTATTCAGTTACTGATTCTACTGGCGACTCATCTATTAGTTTTTTAAATAGTATGCCTTTAACAAAAGCAAAATGGCTTTTATTAGAATATTATTTAGCATTTGGTCATAGAGATGATGCAATCAATTTATTTGAGATTCTACCAGTTGAAGATTATGAACAAGAAGTTGCACATAATTACTTTTCAGTTATTTTAAATGCTTCACAAGACGAAAGGACCGTTTATGATTTAAATGAATCTGAAATTGAAGCAATTACTGAAGTAGCAAATTCTGAAACAGCGGTAGCATATAATGCTCAGGCACTCATTCATTACCTTAATGGTACAGGTTTTGAAGTTCCTTTACCATATATAGAAGAGGAGGAAGAGAGGCCACTTCAACAAGGGGCAGGTAATTATTCAATTTCAAAGAATATTCAACTATTCCCAAATCCTTCAAGTAATTCTGTTAATATAGATTTTGGTGGTGAAAAGACGGCATTAAATTATGAAATACAATTCATTGATATATTTGGAAAGATTGTTAAAAAGGTTACTATTTCACCAAAATCGAGTATATTCACTATAGATATTACAGAACTTTCTGAAGGATTCTATAATTGCAGAATATTTAATGGTAATGAATTAGTTGATACAAAGAAAATGGTTGTAATAAAATGAAACCAATAAAAATTATAGTATTAATTCTGAGCTCGATTTTATTGAGCTCAGAATTATTTGCTCAAAATACTTTTATTAGATATTATCCACATGGACGCAATGTTGCAGGGTTTGCACTTAATGAACATCCTAATGGCGATATATCTTTTATGGCAAAATTTTCTGAATTTTCTGGTATAGGTTTAACTGGTGTTGATTTTGGAATTCACAGAATCAATGGTATTGGAAATACTGTTGATAGTTTTTATTTCGCAAAACAGGGTGATGATTATACAGAAGATTTTACAATAAAAAATAATTCATGTTATTTCACAGGGGTCTACTTTCAAGATTATCAACATCAGGAAAATGGTAGGGAAATATTTTATAAAGTAACCTCAATTGGTGATACTGTATGTAAAACTGTTTTTAATACTAATGGTAATAGTTATGGTAGGAAGATTTTAGAGCGGAATAACTTGTTTTATTTAATTGGTGAAGAAGTAGATACTAATGGCACTTTGAACTTGACATTAAAAGTGGTTGATAGTAATGGTTTCATAATTAATAATAATAGTTATGGTGGAATAAGACAAGAATGGGGGTATGATGGAATTTTCACAAAAGATAAAGGGTTAGTGCTTGCGGGACATAGGTATAATTCCCCATCTTTAGGGAATGCACAAATTTATATTGTCAAAACAGACTCTTTGGGGATAGTACAATGGTCATCAACAATCCAAAAACCATTAGATAGTTTGTTTGATTGTGACCATAGAACAACTGGAATTATTCAAGCAGCAAATGGAGATTATTTTGTAGTAGGATATCAAACTAAATGTAGTTTTGATTTGAAAAAAAGATCGTTCTTAGTTTGTTTGGATAGCATTGGTAATACAAAATGGTTTAAAACGAGCCCTTATTTTAAAGGTGATAATAATGTTTATGATGAAAGTATTCAAGCTATAGCATTAGCAAAAGATGGAAATATAGTTTGCCTTGGTGGTAGATATGCAGAAAATCCTGGTCAAACTGATTATCAGTATGATGTTTTCTTGATAAAATTTGATTTAAATGGAAATAAGATTTGGTCTCGTCAATATGGTACTATCGAATATTATGAAACTCCATATGATATGATAGCTACATCAGATGGTGGATATGCAATTAGCGGTAGATATGCACCATATGATATCGTTCAAATGAATATTGAAGGGATAAAAACCCTAATTATTAAAACGGATGCATGTGGTTGTGTGGTGCCAGGATGTGATCCAAATTGCAATGCTACAGGAATAGAAAAAATCATCAATAACAAGCAAATCACTCTCCACCCTAACCCTTCCAATACTATAGTTACTGTTAGCGGAGTTGATGAACCCATCAAAGTAAGTTTGTATTCTTTAGAAGGAAAATTATTAAAAGACATTTACCATTCGAGTACAATGGACGTTTCCGATATTTTACCAGGAATGTACATCGTTCGAGTTACCGACAAAAACCATAATGCGTACTACTTCGGGAAATTGAGAATTGGGGAATAAAAAAAAGCTTCGATGTTACGATCGAAGCTTTTA
>CAJBVG010000279.1 GCA_903958995.1 uncultured bacterium
GCCAATGGAAAGTTAGAAATTGCTCAACGTTTAGGTAAAGATTTACCAAGTGGTTGGGTACAAACCAACACTGGTTCTGAAACTATAGATGCCAATGCCTTAAAACAAGGTGGCTCTTTATTACCTCTTGGTAGCGATAGAGAACATGGTAGTCATAAGGGTTTCGGATTAAGTGCTACTGTTGATATTTTATCGGCTGTGCTTTCTGGTGCAAACTTCGGACCATGGGTGCCTCCTTTTGTAGCCTTCTTAGAACCCGACCCTAATCCGGTTGGTGAAGGTATTGGTCATTTCTTTGGCGCTATGCGTGTAGATGCTTTCCGAGAAAAAGAGGAGTACTTCCATTCTATTGATACTTGGATTGAACGATTTAAAAATGCAGAACGAATCGACGAAAACCAACCCGTTATTATACCAGGCGAACCCGAAGTAGAATGCTATAAGGATAGAATTGTAAATGGTATTCCAGTAAATGAAATTGTAGTGGAGGATTTGAAATTGCTCGGCGAAAAACTTGGAATTAAATTTTAAATTTTAAATTCTAAATTGTAAATTCTAGTTGTAGTTCACAATGTTTTTTTTCTTTGTGTAACTCTGTGTGTACTTTGAGTACTTTGTGACCCTATTATTTAGCTCACAAAGGCGCACTAAGTTCCCACAAAGGATCACAAAGGAATTGTAAATTCTAAATTGTAAATTTTAGTTATAGTTTACAAAGTTTTTTTTCTTTGTGTTACTTTGTGTGTACTTTGAGTACTTTATGAGCCCAAAAAATAATACCTATTTAAAATTTACAATTTAAAATTTAGAATTTATTAATGTATGCCACTGAACAATCTATTCCAACGAATCTTACTAAAGAAGTCTGCATTAGAATCCCACGACATCCATATAAATAAGGCTTTACCTACGATTCTGTTTTCGGGAACGAATCCCCAAAATCTTGAGTCTAATGAATTATGTCTGTTATCTCCCATCATGAAATAATAGTTCATTTGGAAAGTGTATGATTCTGTCTTTTGTCCAGCGATATAAATACCATCATCTTTAATCTCTACTTTATTCCCTTCGTAAACTTCTATCGCTCTTTTATACATTTCGATATTACCCATGTTAAGATTTAACGTCATTCCTTTAGCTGGAATAATAAGTGGACCAAAGTTATCTTCGTTCCATCCTAATTTAGCATCGTGTGGAAATACATAATCTACATATTGACCTCTAGGGCGAATTGCTTCTTGAACTGTCTTAACATTAGAGAATTTGGCTAATTTTTCTTTTTGTTCTTTCGTAAGGGTGAACATAAAATTTCCTTCTTCTGCATATTGTCCGTATTCAGTGATGTTCATTGATTCTAATGTTTTACCATTAAAAGCATTTCCATCGGTGCGAACCATGTAAGAACCTTGAGATTCTTTCGGCATCTCTTCTCCTACTCCATTAATAAATACTCTTGCATCGCGAACTTCTAACGTATCTCCAGAAATACCTACGCAACGTTTTATATAATTTTCTTGTTTATCAATTGGTCTAAAATCCTCCATCGGATAATTAAACACCACCACATCATTACGTTCAACATTCCCTAAGCCCGGTAAACGATAGTAAGGTAATTGAATCCAATCTAAATATGATTTTGTTCCAATAACTGGCATGGTATGGTGAGCAAAAGGAAATGCAATTGGCGTAACTGGTGTACGTGCACCATAGTTTACTTTACTCACAAAAAGAAAATCACCCACTAATAATGATCGTTCCATAGATGGAGTAGGAATCGTGAATGCTTCGATAAACAATCCACGAATAATAGTCGCTGCAATTACTGCAAACACTAAAGCATCTACCCATTCGCGAGTAGGTGATTTTTTCTTTTTAGGCGCAGTACTTTTCTTCCAAAACTTCAAGTTCATTTTTTTATTATTTGTTGAACGCTAATAAATCGTTCATGTTAAATATTCCTTTTTTAGCAATAATCCATTCGGCAGCACTCACCGCTCCTTTTGCAAAGCCTTTTCTGCTATGTGCAATATGCGAAATTTCAATTGTATCTACATCCGAATCGTAATACACCGTATGGGTTCCAGGAACTTCATCCTTGCGAAC
>CAJBVG010000280.1 GCA_903958995.1 uncultured bacterium
ACTTGGCAACAAGTATGCACATATTGCGAATTTCCCGGAAAACCCTATGTGGAACTAGTTAATATGTTAATGGGATAATATGTTAAACTAATATGTTAATATGTTAATGGGATAATATGTTAATGAAAATTTGCATTAACATATTAACATATTAGCTCATTAACATATTAACTAGTTCCACATTGGGTTCTCCGGGAAATTAGCAATATGTGCATACTTGTTTCCTAGCTTAAGCACTGCATTTTTCCAAAAGTTTTCGTGGTCTTCATTAAAGATATCCGATGATTGTGTAGGTGCAACAATCCACGCATTTTGCGTTAATTCTTCATTAAGTTGGTTCGGACTCCAACCCGAATACCCAAGAAAGAAAACAACATCTTCGAGCTTTACGATACCGATTGCAATATGTTCTCTTAATTGATCAAAATCTCCTCCCCAATACACTCCTTCAGCCACTTCTACTCCACCCTCTACAAGGTTTGGAATTTTATGGATGAAATGTAAGGTATCGGTTTCAACGGGTCCACCAATGCAAATGCGAGCATCGAACATTGGGAAACCTGGTATAATATCTGTAATGGTTACTTCCGTTTCTTGATTAAGTACAAAGCCCACACTACCTTGCTCTGCATGCTCTACAAGCAATACCACCGAACGTCGGAATTGTGGATCCAACATAAATGGTTCAGAAATAAGTATTTTTCCTGCCGTAGGTGCGATTTTGCTCAACATTTCTTAATATCTTAGCGAACGATATCTTGAATATAAGCATCAACATCTTAAATTCAAAATAATATACCATTCAATGTCGACAGATAACCAGGAAGAATTAATTGCTGCTTTACGAAATAATTTCGATGAGGCATCGATTCCTGCAGTGAAAAACGACATTAATTACGAAGATTTACGAAGCCATTTAGCTTTGTATTTGAAAACTTTAATGCGCGAAAACAGAACATTACTCTATGCTTGTTTGTATAGAATAGATGTCTCTGAAAATGATGTTCGAATGGCAATGAATCAAAACTTGAGTGAATATATTTTAGCAGAATTAATTCTGAAAAAATTAAACGAAAAGTTATACTGGAGAAATAAGTACAAACAAAAATAATGAGTAACATCGATAAATCAACACTTGAAAACCTACGTACCGACTACGCAAAGCATAGTCTTTCTGAAGCGGACGTAGCGAAAGATCCAATTCAACAATTTGGATTATGGTTCGAAGAAGCCATGAAAGCTGAAGTGTTAGAAGCAAATGCATTAACATTAGCCACTGCAACAAAAGAAGGAATTCCATCTGCCCGTATCGTTTTATTAAAAGGGTTTGACCAAAATGGATTTTCTTTTTACACCAACTACTTAAGTAAAAAAGGAAAAGATATGCAGAAGAATCCATTCGCAAGTATGGTGTTCTTTTGGCCAGAATTACAACGCCAAGTTCGTATTGATGGTAAAATATTAAAACTATCCAAAGAAGAATCAGAAGCATATTTCAACTCTCGTCCATACGAAAGTAGAATCGGCGCCATCAGCTCTCCACAAAGTCAAGTAATCCCTAACCGCGAAAGCATAGATGTGATCTTTAAAAACATGGATGAAAAATACAATGGAAAGCATGTACCAAAACCAGCACATTGGGGTGGTTACATCTTACAGCCTTTATCTATTGAGTTCTGGCAAGGTCGCCCAAGCCGTTTACACGACCGTATGAAATACGTGTTGATGGAAAAAGGCAAATGGAAAATTGAACGTTTAGCTCCATAATTTATTTATGACTTTCGAAGAGATCAAAAATAAAATCATTTCATCTTTTGGTGCGGAGATTATTCTTGCTGAACAAGCGGAACAATTGCAAGCATCAATTAGCATTAGTGCAGAACACTTGCAAAAGCTTTGTACATTCTTGCGCGATGAACCTGAATTGTATTTCGATTACTTAAACTGTTTATCGGGTGTGGATTATGGAATTGATAAAACAGAACTTGCAGTAGTGTATCACTTAAGTTCTATTCCCTACAAACATCAATTGGTTATTAAAGTGATGATTCCTTTTGATCGCACATCGGCTATATTACCAAGTATTCCTAGTGTTTCGAGCATTTGGCGTTCGGCCGATTGGCATGAGCGTGAAGCCTTTGATATGTATGGAATACAATTCGATGGTCACCCTGATATGCGCAGAATACTTTGCCCAGATGATTGGGAAGGTTACCCTTTGCGTAAGGATTATGAGCCAGCAGAATTATACAACGGATTAAAAATAAAATTCGATCGAGATACTACACATGACTAACTATAAAACCGACCTTACTCAATTAAAAAATGAGGAGATGATTCTCAACATGGGGCCACAGCATCCTTCGATGCATGGGGTTTTGCGTTTAGAATTATTAACGGATGGAGAAATAGTGAAGGAATGTACACCTCATATTGGATACTTACACCGTTGCTTTGAGAAGCATGCAGAGAATTTAACCTATCAGCAAATCATCCCTTTTGTTGATCGTATGGATTACTTAACATCCATGAATAACGATCATATTTTTGTGATGGGTGTAGAAAAAATGATGGGCATCGATCAAGCCATTCCGAAACGAACCGAATACATTCGTGTATTAGTTTCAGAATTGAATCGTATTGCTTCGCATTTAATTGCCATTGGTACATACGGTATGGACATCGGTGCAGTTACCCCATTTTTCTGGTGTTTCCGCGATAGAGAGCATATTTTAAATTTATTAGAATGGGCATCTGGTGCTCGTTTATTATACAACTACATTTGGGTGGGTGGTAATTTTTACGACTTACCAATTGGATTTGAAGATCGTTGCTCGGAGTTTGTAGAATACTTCAAACCTAAAATGCGCGACCTCGATGATTTGTTAACCAACAATCAAATATTTATTAACCGTACAAAAAATGTTGGCGTATTACCACTTGATGTGGCTGTAAATTATGGCTGTTCCGGACCAATGCTTCGTGCATCTGGATTAAAGTGGGACTTACGTAGAGTAGATGAATATTCGATTTACCCAGAACTGGAGTTCAACGTTCCAATGGGCGAAGGATTAATGGGTACGGTTGGCGATTGCTGGGACCGCTATTACGTTCGGGTACAAGAAGTGTATGAATCGTTACACATTATCGAACAATGCTTAGAACGCTTAAAAGGACCATTAAAAAGAAGCGCTGATTACGATCCTAGATCGAACATGCCGAAAAAAATAATTCCTAAAGCTCAAGAGTTTTATATCCGCGGCGAAAGTCCAAAAGGAGAACTGGGTTACTTCTTCGTAACCGATGGCAAAACAGAACGACCAATACGCTGTAAAGCACGCTCTGGCTCCTTCTCCAACTTATCTGTATTACCTGAAATTACGAAAGGCGCAATGATTGCTGATATTGTAGCGATATTGGGGTCGATTGATATTGTGCTGGGCGAAGTCGATAGATAATATGTTAAGCTAATGTGTTAATATGTTAATGGGATAATATGTTAATCTAATGCGTTAATGTGCTAATACTTATGCTGAGCGACGGTCACTGAGCGGAGCCGAAGTGAGCGTAGCGAATGATTTGAGGGATTTGAATTAAATCATAATTAAACAACATTAGCACATTGGCTAATTAGCACATTAGCACATTAGATCAATTTGAATTTCGCTAACTTCTCCTCCAACTGTTCTATTTTGAAAGGTTTCTCGAGGGTATCGTCCATGCCTGCTTCCATGCAATGTTTTTCGTCGTCGCCAAAAGATCCTGCAGTTATGGCAATAATCTTTGGTCGTTTATCTGCATAGCGTGAAATGATTTCTTTAGTCGTTTCTAAGCCATTCATATCAGGCATTTGAACGTCCATAAGAATTAAGTCATATTGAGAATGACTTAGCTTCTCCAATACTTGAAGACCATTAGTGGCGAGTTCTAGTATATAACCAGCTTTTTCAATTACCTTTTTAATAAGTAACTGATTCACCAAATTGTCTTCAGCTAAGAGAATACGTATATTCGCATTAGATGAAATGAAAGTCATGAGGTTTGTTTGTTGTTGTTGTTGTTGTAATGTTTTCATTTCAAAAATAGTTATTTATTTTTCAAGTTTTAACTCTTTTACCGCTAATATTTTATGATTCGACCTGCACACATAAACGACCTCGAGAGAATCGTTGACATATACAACCAAATCATTCCTCTAAGATACGTTACAGCAGACCTTACTCCTGTTACTGTGTCTAGTAGAATTGAATGGTTTCATCAATTTAATGAAAGCCGACCTATTTTTGTATACGAAAACGAGGCAGGAATAGTTTCATGGGCCAGTTTGAGAAGTTTTTATGGAAGGCCTGCCTACCAGAATACGGTTGAAATTGGAATTTACATCGACGAAAAATACCGCAAACTAGGAATAGGCGAAGAAATGCTTTTGCACGTTCAGGCCGCTGCGAAGCAAATTGGTATCGAAACCATCCTTGCTTTTATCTTCGCTAATAATGAAGGAAGTGTTCGCTTTTTTAAGAAGCATGGTTACGAACAATATGGCCTTTTACCTGAAGTGGCTGAGATAGATTCTCAAAAGATAGACCTCATGATCTTTGGCTTGAAACTTCAATAAAAAAAAGGAGCCCCA
>CAJBVG010000281.1 GCA_903958995.1 uncultured bacterium
AATTTTCATGATATTCTTAATCATATATTTTATAATGTATTACAAGTAACAATAATAATAAAGATTTGGTGTAAATGCTTTGTAATAATTTTAATATATAGATTAATCTGTATTTTTGGGTATGCATGCATTTCCAAAGGAATTTATTGAATTATTGGAGCAAGACCTCGGTGAGGATTCTAAAGCGCTTTTACATTCGCTTGAAACAGAGAGCCCTACTTCGATTCGTTACAACCCGATAAAAACAAAGACACCTTTGTTCGATGCAAAAGGGCTGGTTCCATGGGCAAATCAAGGTATATACCTAACTGAACGACCATCATTTACATTCGACCCATTCTTTCATGCAGGGCATTACTACGTACAAGAAGCATCTTCGATGTTCTTAGAAGAAGTGCTAAAGCAATGTGTCGATTTAAACGAGGCACAAAGGGTCCTAGACTTATGTGCTGCTCCAGGAGGTAAGAGTACTCACTTGAGTTCCCTTTTGTCTTCAGACAGCTTATTAATCAGCAATGAGGTAATTGCTGCACGTGCTTCTATACTAGTAGAAAATTTAACTCGTTGGGGTAATGCCAATGTAGTAGTGACAAATAACGACCCCGAGCATTTCTTTTCATTAAATAATTGCTTAGATGTGGTTGTAGTTGATGCACCTTGCTCTGGAGAAGGCATGTTTAGAAGAGATAAAGATGCTATTAACGAGTGGAGCATTAACAATGTGAATATTTGCAGTGCTCGTCAGAAGCGAATTTTACATACCGTCTCTAGTTTATTAAGAACGAATGGGATTATTATTTACAGCACTTGTACGTTTAATACGAAAGAAGATATTGATCCCTTACAAAGTTTATTAGAGGAAGGTGGATGGGAATCGGTACAAATTAATATTAGTGACTATTCAGGAGTTACTGAACGTATTGTAGAAGGAGCGAATACCATATTCGGATATCACTTTTATCCGAATAAAATTGAAGGTGAGGGATTTTTTATTTCTGCATTACGGAAAACCGAAGAGGCAGAATCGAACTGGCCTAAAGTGATGAAGAACGTGAACTTCGCCGACAAGAAATCGAAACTGGCATTGTCTAACTACATTGATGGAGTTGAATTTGATTTCCTTCAGCATAACCAACAATCATTGGCCTTCCCAAATGCCTTGCATAAAGAAATGCTTGGACTATTAAATACATCATTACGAATAAAAAAATTCGGAATAGATATGGGCCAGCTTATTCGCGATGAATTAATTCCAGATCAAGCCTACGCGATGTCGAATTATAAAAATAATTTCTTCGAAGAAATTCAGTTGGACAAAGATCAAGCAATACAGTATTTGCAAAAGAAAGAATTCAATATTGATGCGCCTACCAAAGGTTGGCATTTAATGAAATACGAAAATGCTTATTTAGGTTTTGCAAAATTAATGGGAAATAGAATGAATAACACCTATCCTAAGGAATGGCGTATACGTTCTGAACAAGCATAGATTAAAGTAAGCTCGCTACGATTTTCTCTACAGTAATTCCTTCTGCTTCTGCCTTATAATTTCTCACAATACGATGACGAAGAATTGGTAAGGCTACTGCTTTCACATCTTCAATATCAGGAGAATATTTCCCGTGAATTGCTGCATGGCATTTTGCCCCAAGCACTAAGTATTGCGATGCTCTTGGACCAGCTCCCCAACTCAAATAGTCGTTTACCATTTTAGTGGCTTCCGTTCTACC
>CAJBVG010000282.1 GCA_903958995.1 uncultured bacterium
AAAGTTGGAATGGCAAATGACCAAAATTTTATATAGCCCAAAACTCCTTTGGGCTTTAATGATGTTAATGATACATACATATTATTAATATGTTAATATGTTAATGGGATAATATGTTAATGAGAATGTGGATTAGATTTCGAATTTAGCGAGGTTTACGAATTCTTGTAAACGGCCATCTAATTCTTCTGCGGTTAAATCATTGATACGTTCTGAACCAAATTTTTCTACGCAGAATGAAGCCATCGCTGAACCATAGATAATGGCACGTTTCATGTTTTCGTAAGAAATATCATCTGTTTTAGCAAGGTATCCGATAAATCCACCGGCAAAGGTATCACCAGCACCAGTCGGGTCGAATACTTCTTCTAATGGAAGCGCAGGGGCAGAGAACACATTATTTCCGTGGAATAATAAGGCACCGTGCTCACCTTTCTTAATAATCAAGTATTTTGGACCCATAGCCAAAATCTTACGAGCAGCTTTAACTAAAGAATATTCACTAGAAAGTTGACGAGCTTCTTCATCATTAATGGTAAGTACATCAACCATTCCTAAAGTCACCTTTAGATCATCCATAGCGATATCCATCCAGAAGTTCATCGTATCCATAACAATTAGTTTCGGACGATTATGCATACGCTCGATAACGGTTTGTTGGATTTTAGGAGTTAAATTACCCAACATCAAATATTGACAATCCTGGTAAGTATCTGGAATGATAGGGTCGAAATCGGCAAGAACATTCAATTCAGTTACTAAAGTATCACGGCTATTTAAGTCGTTATGGTATTTACCCGACCAAAAGAATGATTTCTCCCCTTGTTTTATCTGAAGTCCATCAGTAGCAATGCCTCTGTGGTGAAAATGTTCGATATCTTTTTGAGGAAAATCATCGCCTACAACGGCAACAATTTTTGTTTTACTATAAAAATATGAAGCTGCGATGCTCGCATATGTTGCTGCACCACCTACAATCTTGTCTGTTTTCCCAAATGGGGTCTCTATGGCGTCAAATGCCACAGTACCAATGACTACTAAACTCATGAATATTTATTTTAAATTTATTTGTCACAAATATTGCATTTTTAAATGAAATCGCCTAATATTGCATTCCCAAAAGAAAAGCATGCTTTACTTTTAGGAACCATAACCAGACACTCCTGAATAGCTCAGCTGGTTAGAGTCCCGCACTTGCGGGATTAATTAGAGGGTCTTTCTGAAACGAAAGAATTTGAAATAGAATTAAATAACCAGATACTCCTGAATAGCTCAGCTGGTTAGAGCATCTGACTGTTAATCAGAGGGTCGCTGGTTCGAGTCCAGCTTCAGGAGCATTATAATCAAGGGTTTGTGAAGTTAATACTTCGTAAACCCTTTTTTCTTGCAAAAAAATTGCAAAAACTTTAAGAAAAAAAATGAAAATAATGAAGAGGAATGAAAATTCGTCACGAAGTTATTTTTCCGAATGAGATGTTTAGTTTAAGTCTAGATGTTTCCTAAACATTTGATACCAGTTCGATTCTGGTCGGAGCGACAAGATTAATATGTTAATGAGATAATATGTTAATGTCTGTCTCGGCATAAGACGAGGTAGGCATTGGACAATTATTTACACGAAGTGTAATACTCAATAACTGCCTCGTTTTAAAACGAGGCAGAAGAGGATATTCGTATAGCCACATCAAAAAGGCGACACAGGTAAACCCCAAAAAGCCTATTCTCCAACGCAGGAGATGATTTTCGTCAGAAATATAAAATTTCTTAAAAAAATTGCAGGAGTTAGTAAAATTCAATTACCTTTGTTAGTGAATACTTACTTACATTTTAAAAATATTTTAGAAAGAGCTCGAAAATGAAAAACAATAAATTCACAGACAGACAAATAGAAATAATGGAAACCGCCACTTTGCGGATTGACAAATATGGCATACAAGAATTGACAATAAAAAACTTAGCTGCCGATTTAGGGCTTTCTGAGGCTGCATTATACCGACATTTTAAAAGTAAAAATGATATTATGCTGGGACTTTTGTCCTATTTTATTTTTGAAATGAAAGAGCGAATTGCAACAATAATCTCTAAAGAGGATAGTACTCCAACAGAACAATTAAAAGAAATTTTTGCTTCTCAGTTAAACACATTTTTAAAAAAACCGGCTATAGTAAGTGTAATTTTTTCGGAAGGCATTTTTCAATTTAATAAAGACCTTAGTGAGAAGGTTTCTACTATGATGGAACTAATGCAAACTCATATTGGCGCTATCATAAAGAAAGGTCAAGACGATGGAACTTACCGTGAAATTATCGGTTCGGCAACTATATCAACTATTATTATGGGCAGTATGCGTATGACAGTATTAAAATGGAAATTATCGGGGCATAAATCAAACTTAATTAAAGATGGAAACACTGTATTAAACGGACTTTTAAAAATGATAGAAAATTGAAAAAGGCACTACCCTATTTATTAGCAACAATCTTAACTGGATTTGGTCTGCTTACTTTGTTTCTTAGCACCTCTGTGATATTCGATTTATTTGGTATCAGAGCAAAAGAAGGCAACTACGTTTTATTTGTTGTCTGGTCGAATTTTATCAGTAGCATTTTTTATCTTATTTCCTCTTATGGGTTTGTTACAACTAAAAAATGGACTACTAAGCTTTTAGGAGTTTCTACAATAATTTTAATTTCTGCTCTTGTTGGTATGTTTTATCATATCAAATCAGGCGGTATTTATGAAACAAAAACTATCGGTGCAATGATCTTTAGAATTTCTGTAACGATTGTATTTGCAATCATAGCTTATTTCACTATCACAAAAAAGAAATTATGAAGAAGATAACAATTTTAATTTCAGTAATCAGTTTGTTCCTTTTCAGTTGTGGCAATACTTCTAACGAAAAATCAAAAGAGCAAACCGAAACCGTTACTCACGAAGAACATCAGCACAACGCTGAAATACAAATCATCGAACTTAACAATGGAGAAAAATGGAAAGTTGATGCCAATATGATAACCCATATTCGCAATATGGAAAATGATATTAATTCCTTCGCTAATGTTAAGCAAAAAGATTTCAATTCAATTGCCGAAAAATTGCAATCAAACATTGATTTACTTACTTCTAATTGCACAATGAAAGGCAAAGCGCACGATGAGCTTCATAAGTGGCTTTTGCCATACATT
This sequence comes from uncultured bacterium, assembly GCA_903958995.1. Taxonomy (GTDB): domain Bacteria; phylum Bacteroidota; class Bacteroidia; order Sphingobacteriales; family Sphingobacteriaceae; genus CAJBVG01. The sequence continues at coordinate 3,189 of CAJBVG010000282.1, forward strand.
GATTTGGCAAAAGAACTTTCAGAAGCTAAAGACGAAACAGAAGCATCAAAGAGATTTGAAAACATTCAAACTTCATTCACAACATTTAATCAATACTTCCAGTGAACATAAAAGAATTACACACACAAGAAAAACCAGTTTCAGCAACTTCTCTTTTTAAAAGTGAACTGAGTAATGCAACTGCCATACAAATTTTGCAAGGCGAAAAATTAAAAGAACATATCACCAAAACTCCTGCACTTTTAATTTGCATGGAAGGACAAGTAATTTTTGAAAATGAAAACGGGTTAAGAGAAATATTAAAGCCTGGGGACTTTGTAAACATTGAACCAATGGTAAAACATTGGGTGGAAGGAATAATTGAAAGTCAATTAATTCTTATTAAATAAAATATCATGGCAAAAATACTCATACTTGGTGCAGGCATTGCAGGACACACTGCTGCTTCACATTTAAGAAGAAAACTATCCAAAGAACATGAAGTTCTAGTGGTCTCGCCCAACAGGAATTATCAATGGGTGCCTTCTAATATTTGGGTGGGCACTGGTCGTATGAAATCTGAAGAAGTATACTTTCCGTTAGAACCTTTGTATAAGAGAAAAGGCATTGGTTATAAACAAGCAAAAGTTATTTCCTTCCACCCTGAAGGGGACGAAAGTGAAGCAAAAGCCTTTGTTACCATAGAATATATTTTTGGAGAAAATTCGGGAATTCAAGAAAAAGTGAATTATGATTATTTAATCAATGCGACAGGACCAAAACTCGCTTTTGAGTTGACAGAAGGATTAAACCCTGGGACTAATAAATCATTTTCTGTTTGTACTTACGAACATGCCAGCCATGCTTCTGAAGCTTTACATAATTTGATTTCAGGAATTAAAACTTCTGATAAAAACGCAAAAATATTAATTGGAACAGGACATCCAAAAGCTACCTGTCAGGGTGCCGCGTTTGAATACATATTGAATGTAGAGAAAGAATTGGTTCGATTTGGTATAAGAGATAAAATAGAATTGACATGGATAACCAACGAGAATGAATTAGGAGACTTTGGAATGGATGGTATGCTTTTGACCTATGGCAATAAGACAATGAAGTCAAGTGAAATGGTTGAAATGGTTTTTGCTGACCGTGGTATTAAATGGGTATTAGGTGCTGGTGTTTCTAAGATTGAAGATGGTATAGCACATTATGAAAATTTAGAGGGAGAATACAAAACCGAAACCTTTGATTTTGCTATGCTTATTCCTTCGTTTTCCGGTCATGGTTTTAAAGCGTTTGATAAAAACGAAAATGATATCACCAGTAAACTTTTTAAAGGATTTATGATTGTAGATGCCGATTATACTGCAAAACCTTATGAAGAATGGTCTGTTCAAGATTGGCCAGAAACATATCAAAATCCTAGCTATGCAAATATTTTTGCACCCGGCATTGCCTTTGCACCACCACATACTATTTCCAAACCAAGAAAAAGCAAAAACGGTACTGATATTTTCCCATCACCACCAAGAACTGGAATGCCTTCTGGTATAACTGCAAGATTGGTTGCAGATAATATTATTGATAGCATCAAAAACGGTAAAATTTCTTTAGCTCATAAAGGATCTATGGGCAACATGGGGGCTGCTTGTATTGCTTCGGCTGGATATGGCATGACACAAGGTAGTGGAATAAGCATCACAACATTTCCGATAGTACCAGATTATAAAAAATATCCCAACTCACAAGGTAGAGATTTAGTAAAAACCTTTGGAGATATAGGACTTGCTGGACATTGGTTAAAACTGACTTTACACTATGCCTTTATCTATAAAGCTAAAATGAAACCATTTTGGTGGCTAATACCAGAATAATACAATTCAAAAAACAAAATAATCATGATAAATAAAATATCGAAATCTGAGCATTCAAAAATGCAAAATCCATTTATTCAATTCTTCAAGTACATTTATTTAAGCCTGAAAATATTGAAAATTGTAGCTGGTGGCCACGGAAGCACACGCAAATAAATTAAAATAAAAAAATTTCAACAATGAAGTTAGTTAGCATTCACAAACAAACTATATTCCTGCTATTCTTTTTAATAGGATTTCAAGCAGCACAAGCGCAAGTCTGGTCTCTGCAACAGTGTATTGACACAGCACAGGTTCACAATAAAAACCTGCAAATGAGTAGAAATAATATATCTATTGGTGAGCAAAAAGGGAAAGAAGCCAAAGCTAATTTAATACCGAAAATAACAGCCAATGCGGATTACAAGTATTTTACCAATTTGCCTTACCAGTTAATGCCATTGTCAACATTTAATCCGACAGCTCCAGAAGGTCAGTTTAAAGAAGCTCAATTTGGCGTTCCGCATAACATCAATGCAAACTTACAATTATTAATGCCGTTGTATAACCCACAAGTTTACGGAGCCATTCGAACTACTAAAATAGCAGAGGGATTGTCCGAATTACAATACCTAAAAACTGAAGAGCAAATCTTTTTTGAAATCTCCAATCTGTATTACAATGCTCAAATACTACATCATCAATTAGCTTTTGTTGACAGCAATCTTATAAATGCAGAGAGACTTCTAAAAAATATGCAATTGCTCAATGAACAATTACTTGCCAAAGGGACAGATGTTAGTAAGGTGAAATTACAAGTCGCTCAGTTAATCACTCAAAAAGAAAATATTAACAGTAAATATGAGCAAGTATCAAATGCGTTGAAATTTGCAATGGGTGTTTCCATTGAACAAAAAATACAAATTGATCCAAACATTCAATATAAAAGTGCATATGAATATACATCTTCAACAATTTTAGATATTCGTATCATAAAAACTCAAAATCACTTATTGTCGAGTGAACTAAGCACCTTAAACAAATCAACATTTTTCCCTTCGCTAAATATTATTGGAATGTATGGAACAACAGGTTTTGGATATGACAAGCAACCGAATGATTTTCTAAAATTCTTCCCTATTGGTTTTGCGGGTATTCAACTCTCTTATCCACTATTTAACGGAACGGTAACGAAAAGGAAAATAAATCAGAAAAAATTTGAACTGCTAAATAGTGAACTGCAATTCAGCTTACTCACCGAACAAAATAACATGCAGGCTGAAAATGCAACACTGCAAAGAATGGTTGCTAAAAAATCAGTAGAAACAACAACAGAACAAATTGAACTGGCAAAAACTATTTACAAGCAAACAGTTCTTCAACAAAAACAAGGAATAGCAAGTCTAACAGATGTTTTGCTTGCAGACAATGCTTTGCGTGAAGCACAACAAACATCTCTATCTGCAGTAATTGATTACCTGAAAGCAGATTTAGAACTAAAAAAAATAACCGGAAATATTTCAACAACTAAATAGTATCAACAATGAATACAAAATCATCAATGCTAAAAAAAGCATTATACATCATTATACCGCTGGCATTAATTGCCATTGTGGTAATTAAGTTGAAAAACAACAAAGAAAATACGCTGAGTAAAGTGTATCAATTCGATAAGGAACAAGTTATTAATGTTCAGGCAGACACACTACAAATTGAAAATGTGAATGCCGAATTTTCTTATTCAGGGACATTTGATCCAAACAAGGAAACTAAAATAAGTGCTGAAATACAGGGAAAGATAAATGAAGTTTTAGTTGACATTGGAAGTGTTGTACACAAGGGCCAATCATTAGTGCAGTTGGATAATTCATTATTGAAATTACAACTACAATCTATTGAAGTGCAAATAGAAGGTTTGGAAGCTGACGTAAACCGCTTTACAATTTTGGCAAAAGCAGATGCAATTCAAGGTGTTCAATTAGAAAAATCTGTTTTGGGATTAAAAACTGCGAAAGTTCAGAAAGCAACTTTGGTAGAACAAATAAATAAAACAACTATCAAAGCACCTTTTAACGGAGTAGTTACCTCAAAACTAAGTGAAGAAGGGGCATTTGCTGCACCCGGAGTTCCATTACTTCAAATAACTGACATTACAAATTTAAAATTCACTGTGAATGTTCCCGAAAGTGAGTTAATCAAATTCAAATTAAATCAAAACTATTCTCTAAAAGTAGATGCTTATTCTGAAATTATATTAACTGGAAAAGCTACTATGATAGGCAGTAAAGCCAATATGGGTAGTAGTTTTCCTGTTCAGTTTGCGGTAAATAATACACCGGATTTAAAAATAAAATCAGGAATGTTTGGAAAAGTAAATTTAAAAAACGACAACCAAGAAAAGAGCATTATTATTCCTGCATCAGCAATCGTTGGCACAGCTAATCAACCACAAGTATATTTAATTAAAAATGGCAAATCTGTATTACAGAATATCACGATTTCAAAAAAGATACAGAATAAAGCGATTGTGTTGAGTGGATTAAATGAAGGTGATGTAATTGTAACAAATGGATTTATAAATCTTTTTGATGGGGCTAATATTACTGTTAAATAAAATCAACGAAAATGAATATTACAGAAATTTCAATCAAACGACCTTCGCTGATAATAGTGCTATTCAGTGTATTTACATTATTAGGTATTATAGGATATAAAAATTTGAGTTATGAATTAATGCCCGACTTTAATCAACCCGTAGTTGTAATTAAAACAGTGTATCCGGGTGCTGAACCTAACGAAGTAGAAACATCGGTTTCACGAAAAATAGAAGATGCCTTATCAAATTTGGAGGGTGTAGATTACTTGGTTACAAAGTCATTGCCAAATGCCTCTATTATTATCGCCAATCTGAAATACGGAACAGATTTAGATAAAACGATGCAAGATGCTCAACGCTATATTGACAACATTCGTAAAGATTTGCCACAGGATATTTTAAGTCCTGTTATGAGTAAAGTTTCGCCAAATGATTTGCCAATAATGTCAATTAGTGCAACAAGTAATTTATCTGCTACTGAGTTTTATCAAAAAATGAAAGATGACTATCTGCCACAAATTCAACAGATAAAGGGCGTTGCAGAGATTACTGTTTTAGGAGGAGAAGAAAGAGAAATACAAGTAAAAATAAATCAAGACAAACTGAAACTTTACAAAATTTCAATGGTTCAGGTTGTTGAAGCAATTAATCGATCGGGCTTAGACTTACCTGCTGGAAAAGTACAAACCGAAAAAGAAAGTAATTCTGTTCGTTTAACTGGGAAATTTACATCATTAGAAGACATTAAAAACGTTCAAGTGGCAATGCCTGTTTTAGGTAGTCCAGTTTATGTAAAAGATATAGCAGATGTTATTGATGGTATAAGAGAAACGATTTCTATTAGTCGATACAATGGTAAAAATGGAATCGGTTTAATGTTAAAAAAACAAGGTGATGCCAATGCTGTTGCTGTTTCAAAATTAGTTCGAGAAAAATTCAAAGCAATTGAACAACAAAATTCAAATGCAGGAGTAAAATTTATTATTGCAGATGATAGTACCGACAATACAATAGCGGCAGTTAATTCAGTTGTTTTCGATTTAATATTAGCAGTGATATTGGTTTCATTAGTAATGCTTTTGTTCCTAAGAAGTTTCAGAAACTCATTAATTGTAATTGTTGCCATTCCTACATCTTTAGTTACAGCGTTTGCAGTAATGTGGCTTTTAGGCTACACACTTAACCTTATGACCTTACTCGCAATGTCTTTAATCATCGGAATTTTGGTAGATGATGCAGTGGTGGTGTTGGAAAATATTCAAAAACATTTAGACAAGGGAAAAGACAAACGAACTGCTGCAATGGATGGACGTATGGAAATTGGCTTTGCTGCATTGTCCATTACATTAGTTGACGTAGTTGTTTTCTTGCCTATTCTATTTTTACAAGTGTTTGTTGCCGATATGCTCAAACAGTTTTCTGTAGTTGTAGTGACATCTACTCTTACAAGTTTATTGGTTGGTTTTACTCTTACACCTTGGTTGGCTTCACGTATTGGAAAGAAAGAAGATTTACAACCAACTAGTTTTTTTAATCGCTTTTTGCTTTGGTTTGAACATCAATTAGAAAAATTCACCAATTGGTATGGTAGACAATTAGAATGGGTTTTAAGTCACAAATTAATTTTTACAGGAATTGTTTTGTTGCTTTTTGTAATGACTTTAGGAATTATGAAACAAGGAATTATTGGCAAAGAATTAATCTCAACAGGCGACCAAGGGAAGTTTAGAATGGCTTTAGAATTTGACAAATACACTTCCATTCAGCAAAATAACTTAATAGCTCAAAAAATTGAAACATACATTATTCAACAACCCGAAGTTACAACGGTATTCAGCAACATTGGCGGACCAAGCACAGGCATTGGAAGTTTGGGCGTTGGTTCTGCAAACAAAACAGAATTTACTATTCAGTTGAAGTCCAAAAAGGAACTTAAAAATGTGCCGACAGAAACATTTATGAAAAAACTTCGTGAGGAATTGAAAACAAAATTTCCGAGTATAAATTACTCAATGGCAGCTTTAGGTTTAATACCTCGTTCTGCACCAATTGAAATTACTTTAAGCGGAAGCAATTTGGATTTGGTAATGCAAAGCGGAAAGGATTTAAAAGTAATTATTGAAAAAATTCCCGGTGCTGATAACGTTCGCTTATCTGTTGAAGCGGGTAGTCCCGAATACAAAATAATTCCAGACAAAGATAAAATGCAACGATTAGGTTTAACAACCGCTTATGTTGGATTGAACCTAAGAACAGCGTTTACTGGTAATGACGATGCAACACTTACCGAGAACGGAACAGAATATCCTGTAAGAATTTGGTTAGATGAATTTAGCCGAAAAAACTTTGAGGATGTTCAACAACTTTCCATAATTAACCCTGCGGGGTTGCCAGTTGAAGTTTCACAATTTGCAACTGTTGAGCAAGACAATTCTCCGTCCTTGTTAGAAAGGAAAGACCGACAACCAGCGGTTACACTTACTTCTGACGCTTTGGGCAGGCCTTCTGGAACTGTGGCAGATGATGTAGTGGCTTATCTTAAAGAAAATCCGCTACCAAACGAAATACAGATGACTTGGGGTAGTGACATCAAAAGACAAAATGATAGTTTTGGTGCATTAGGGTCAGTGTTACTAATTTCATTTTTGTTGATTTACCTAATCATGGTAGCACTTTATGATAATTTTGTTTACCCATTTGTAGTTTTGTTTTCTATTCCACTAGCAGCAATTGGGGCATTTTTCGCATTAAATTTGTCGTTAAGCAATTTGAGCTTGTTTGCCTTACTTGGTTTAATTATGCTAATGGGCTTAGTGGTAAAAAATGCTATTCTAATTGTGGATTTTACCAATCAATTAAAAGCTGAAGGCAAACATTTCAAAGAAGCTTTAATCATTGCAGGAAAAGGGCGTATGCGACCAATCCTAATGACAACGCTTTCAATGGTTGTTGGTATGCTTCCCATTGCAATGGCAACAGGAACAGCAGCAGAATGGAAAAATGGTCTTGCTTGGGTAATCATTGGTGGACTTCTTTCCTCATTAATTTTGACCGTGTTTTTAGTGCCGATGATCTATTATCTAGTTGACACAGCGAAAGAAAAAATAAATCGTAAAAAATAATTGAAATGAAAATAGCAATCATAACACTAATCGCATTTGCGTTTTCACTTACACTTTATTCATTTGCCAATCCCAATTCAGAAACTTATTCCTTAACCATAGAGGTAAAGAATTTACGGAATAAAAAGGGAGTAGTTCAATTTGCACTATATAACAAAGACGGCTCGATTCCTGATGAAGAATATGAGAATTATTACAAAATTATAAAAGGAGAAATTGTGAATGGTTCATCTACAATAACTTTTAAAAATATTCCATCAGGAAAATATGCAGTAAACATTTTACACGATGAAAACAAGAATGGCAAAATTGACAAAGGTTTTATTTTGCCGGTAGAAGGTATTGGCTTCTCGAACTATCAATCAATTGGTTTTACAAACATGCCAAACTTTTCAAAAGCAAGTTTTGAGTTAAAAGAAAATAAAACAAATAGAGTAAAGGTGATTTATTTGTAAGAAAGTTAAGCCATCACACAGGTGTAAGTACATTTGCAATTCACACAAGTCAAAGCAAAGACCAAAAATTGCAAAAAAACTTCCACCTCTCCCGCCTAAGAGAAATTATTTTTACCTAAAAACCTTGTGTATAAATCGTATAATACTACTAACATGTGCTCGAGTCTGTCTCGGCATAAGACGATGAATGCCAATTTAAAAGTAATAGGTAAACGACTGAATTTGGCTATTGAACTTTTATCTTAAACGTCAAGAGATGCATATGCAACTACCTTAAAAAAGAATGGTAGGTCTATAGAGGAGATTACAGAAATGTGAGTAATCTTTAAAAGGATCCTGTAATTTTAATAGAATACGAGACGAGTTACTAACTACGAGAGACGAGTTACGAGAGCGGAGCGGAACTTCTCGCCACACTCCCATTTATCATTAATAAGCCTAGCATATAAAAGCTGTCTTCAAATGGAATGGTGCCCCAACGGAATCCAGTATTTTCCAAATCATTATACAATACTATTGGGATAG
>CAJBVG010000283.1 GCA_903958995.1 uncultured bacterium
CTTTACTATTGAAGCCCAAATAAGAGCTTATGGTTGTGTATTTTCCTGCGGGTAGTGTAATAGAGTAAAATCCATATTCGTTACTTTGTACGCCTTTGTTTATTTCCTTAATGAGAATACTAGCTCCCAACAAGTTTTCACCTGAGAAAGCATCTTTAACATAACCACTAATTGTGTATTTGTTTTGGGCAAAAGAGGAAGCTATGAACAAGAGCGTTGTCCATAGCACTAAAATTAATTTCTTCACTATTCTTTAATAAATATCTGTCTGAACGAATCGTTTTCTGTATGTAGTGAAATAACGTAAAAACCTTTTGTAATGTTTTGGGGTAATTCAATTCCCTTCATTAATTCGAGCGTATTAAAACTATTTGAATAAAGTTTTTTACCCATGGGATCAGCAATGATTAATTCCCAAGTTCTGTTATTGCCATTGTTTACATCAATATATAATTTATTGCTAGTAGGGTTAGGGTAGAGCTTATATGTATTTACAGGATTAGTATCAACGGAAGCATTCAGTAACAATCTACTTCCATCGGGTATTCCATATCCGTATTGATTGTCTGGTTGTGTAGCTCTGTCTGAATATTGTTTTATCCATGCTTTTACTTCAGCAGGATTAGATTCAGGGTGATTGGTTTTATAGAGTTCCCAAGCACATGCACTGAAGCCGGCCATAATTGGACTAGCAAACGAAGTTCCGCTACCAGTACCATAAGAACCATTACTCGGACGAACCAAATAAGCGGGTGCACCTTGTGCTGAAACGTCTGGTTTAATTCGGTTATCTGATGTCGGTCCGTTTGATGAGAATCCTGCAATATTTTCTTGTGGTGTAAGTGCTCCAATACTAAATACTTCTTCAGCATCTGCTGGCGCACCTATAAAAAACCAAGGGTCATTTCCAGAATTTCCTGCTGCATTTACTACTAAAACTCCTTTAGAGCTTGCTCTTTTCGCTGCTATACTTACTACAGTGGTATTACCATCCATATCTGCATAGGTATGGTCTTGTGAGTGAGCATCAAACTCAGTGTACCCTAATGAAGAGTTGATGACATCTGCCCCAACACTATCTGCAAATTCTGCAGCTGCCGACCAGTTATATTCTTCCACTACGTATTCTGTAGCTTCTTCTTCAGAGCGCAATAAGTAATACTTTGCATGTGGTGCAGTTCCAATCATAGAATCAGGTACTAAAGCTGCCATACATGAAAGCACACTCGTACCATGGTTACTAAATCCATAAACATTTGATGTATTCGTTGAAAAATCCCATGTTCCTAATAATCGATTTTGAAGTCTTAATGAATCAAACGCAGGGTGGATGTTTGCATTAGTAAAACCGGCATCAATAACAGCTATTACACTTTGTTTACCTGTATATCCAGCGGCATGTAATGCATCCGCATTAATCATTTGTGTTTGATTTAGTGCTCCTCCGTATGATCCAAGAAGTGTTCCTTTTTGAAAAGGCATCGTCTCAAATGCAGGTTCTTCGAACTTCTTTTTTGTTGAACCTTTATGAAGATTAACGCCAAAAACTTTTACGTAATGATGTACGAATGGCAAAGCGCCAACAGTAATAATTTGTGAAGTATCTGCTTGAACCGTTACTGAGTTGATCCAACGTGAACGGTTTAAAATTTTTGCCCCAGTGTTAGCTATTGCACTAACATAGGTAGCATTTACCGGAATATCTAAACTATCGATACTAATGTTCATTGCCGTTCTGCGGGCAATTGCTCTTTGAGAAAGAAAAGCAGATGGATTAGAAAATTGATAAGGAGTGTTCGCTTTGTCCTTAATAAATACAATATATCGATCTTGTGAAATAGCAGATAATGAAACTGCTAATAACAAGCAAAATGTAAAAACTCTTTTCATGATTATGGATTATGTACTAAGGTAACAATACTTCCTGATTTTATTTCGCCTGTAACAAGATCTTTAGAAATTTTTCTGTGGTAAGAATAAGCTATACCTAAGCCTTCAGCATACTTTTCCACCCTTTTATCTTCGGCAATAAGGTTGAAATCATTGTTCATTGAAACCTGAATGATGTTTCTATTCCCCCCTAAATAGTTTTCATTTGTAATGGATTGAATCCTGTAAATTAACTCATCAGATGATTGATATTGGTGACCGTTCCAATAGCTATTAGAATCGAATAAATTTGGGAGTATAAAATTTTGCTTCAGGTCTTCTGTCATTAGTACGCCGTTTGACATACATGTGATGCTATAGTTAGTTAAATACGTGAATACACTTTGATTCGGATAAGAGATGTACCGGTCAAACATATATTTGATTTCTAGTTGATTTGTATCGATGTCAACTAAGCTATCAATATAAAAAAAACGGATACTATCTCGTTGATGAGTAAAATCGTTATAAGTAATGCTATCGCCAGTGAAATATAGTACTGAAGCATTAGTGTAGTTGAAAAAATCAACACTACTAAATAGGGGGTAAGTTGTTTTTTTATCTTCGCAAGAAGTAAATAAAATCATTAAGAATAAGGCTATGATTAATTTACCTTTCATAGCTTTAACTTCTAGAAATAATTCCTCCACCAATCAAATCGTTTCCTTCGTAAAATACAGCCGATTGCCCGGGAGCTAATCCTGAAACGGGCTCGTAAAAGTCTACAATTATTTCATCTCCAGATTCAACGATAGTACTCATCGTTCCTTTATCTTTATATCTGATTTTGGTTAGTGATTCAATAGGGTCGGGGATAGAGGCATATTTAACTAAATTAAACCCACGCACAATAGCTTTTGAGCGATGCAGTTCATCTATCTTGCCTAATACAACACGGTTACTTTCAGGGAGTATCTCTAATACAAACATAGGCTCTCCTAAAGCGATTTCTAATCCCTTACGTTGCCCAACGGTATAAAATGGATATCCTTTATGTTTGCCTATTACAGTGCCATCACGCAGAACAAATTCACCACCGTCTACTTCTTTTTCTAATGTAGGGACTTGATGTTTTAAAAATGCTCGGTAATCGTTATCGGGTACAAAGCAGATCTCATAGCTCTCGCTTTTGGCAGCAAGTTCTTGTTGACCCATATCGATAGCCATTTGTTTGATTTCCGATTTATGAAATTTACCTAATGGCAACATAGTTCTAGCTAAATTAGCTTGTGAAACTCCCCAAAGCACATAACTCTGATCCTTACTTTCATCTTTACCTTTAGAAATCACTTGCCTGTTATTTTCTTTACGAATATTGGCGTAATGACCAGTAGCTATAAACTCACAATCTAAGTGATTGGCACGTTTAATAAGGGCCTCCCACTTAATATGAGTATTGCAGAGTACACAAGGATTTGGTGTACGACCCGCTAAATATTCTTCAACAAAATTATCGATTACAAAATTTCCGAATTCCTCACGTATATCTAAGATATAATGCGGGAAACCATAAGATACAGCTAATGCTCTAGCATCGTTAATGGAGTCTAAACTACAACATCCTGTTTCTTTAGATGAACTACCCGAACTTGCATAGTCCCAAGTTTTCATGGTAATACCAATCACCTCATAGCCCTCTTCATGCAACATCACTGCTGCGACTGAGCTATCTACTCCACCACTCATGGCTACTAATACACGTCCTTTTTTACTCACCTGAATCGAATTATCGAACTATCGAAACGTCGAATAGTCGAATAAATTTAACAATATAATGCTTATTTAGTTTTAATATTTACACCTAAGTTTCGACCCTTCGACCCTTCGCCAATTCGAAAATTCGCCATTTCGAAATAGTGCCCTAGACGAGATTCGAACTCGCAAGCCTTGCAGCGCCACCCCCTCAAGATGGTATGTCTACCAATTTCACCACTAGGGCATAAAAAAAACCGCTTAGTTTCCGAAGCGGTTGCAAATCTATAATTTTTTTTAGTTTTTTTTGCGAAGAGTTTTAACACCATAAGCAATACCTGCAGCGGCTAAAATTCCTATTCCTCCATCAATTGGAGCATCTGGGTCACCTCCTGGATCTGGTCCTGGATCTTGTGCAAATGTTGGTATGCTGAAAGCTACTAATAGAGCAGTAAGTGCTAACGTGTGTTTGAATACCTTTTTCATGAATATTATTCTTTAATAAATTTACTAGTGAATGATTTACCTGATTTCTCCGACAAACTTCGAATCAAATATAAGCCTTTTTCTAGATTACTGATGTCTAAGTTGTAAATTTCTTGACTAGCAACACTTAGTTTAAGGATTTCTTTGCCGTTAATATCGGTTATTTGTACAGTATTCATTTCATCCAAATCAGTGAATATTCGTATAGAAATATTATCCGATGCTGGATTTGGGAATAATGCAATTTGTTCATTATTGTCAAATATTGTTTTTTGTACGATAGGAGATTCTGTAGCATTGTGGTGATGATTTTTCTTCCATTGAACCGCAATAATTTCAGAATATGTTTTTTTCACACCATTTGAATCTACTAGACTTACTCGGTAATAATTGTACCCTAAAACAGGATTTGCATCTATAATAGAATAAGCATTGTAGCCATTTCCATTATTGTATGCAACAACTTGTTTTGGTTTTAAGGTAGTAAATTTAATTTGATCTAAACTGCGTTCTACAACATAGTAAGCAACATTTTTTTCTTTATTAGTATTCCATTTTAATTCGATGTTTTTCGAATTAAGTTTAGAACTGAAACTAGTGATTTTCGTTACGCTTGTTGTATCTAGTTTGAATATTAACATGAAACGATTATTACCCGCTGAAGCTGCATTTAAGTCGAGGTTAAATACATAATTCGAAGCCGACTTAAGGTCTACTGTCTGATTAGTATAGTTATCTAACAAATACAAGTTTAAACTCTTAGGGAAGCGTATTAAATCTGCTAATTCAATCGTATAAGTTCCTAATGCTTTAATACCATCTACAAAACTAAAGAACGATAATGAAATCGTGTCATTGCTAGCAGGAGTAGGGTAGTAGTTAATGGCTAAGTTTCTAGTGTCGGTTGAGCGTGAATAAAAGTTTAAATTATTATCGTTAAAAAACTTCATCGCATCCGAAGCATCAATACCTGCTTTGTGTGCAGTATCACTAAATACAATAACTAGCTCGTCTGTATTAACTGAATCGCGAGTAGCTTTTAATTTTATTTTAGAATATAAAGTTGTTGAAGTTATACTTGCATCTCCTCTGAAAAATGCTGGAGCTATGGAAGTAGTTTTTGCTGTTTCTTTAAATATTATCGATGGACTAGCAGCAGTTGTTCTCACAAAGAATCCTTGTGATGATGCAATGAAAGGAGAACCACCATTTACGCTAGTTTGAGTATTTACGTCGTAAGTTGCATATGCACCAGATGAAGGATTAATTACATAGATGTAATTTCCAATATTAGTTTTTGTAATATTTGCTGATGTCCAATCTATTTGAGACATGTAAGGGTTTCCAACTAAGTTGAAACCATCTGCAGTTGGGGTATTCGAAGAATACGTAAGTTGTGATGAAATATTGACGTCGCCTTGGTTTAAATTACCAGTAAAATCAACAGTTACATCATCTGGTGTTGCCCAATTTAAAAATGGATCTTGTGTAGTCCTGCTACCACGAACAAATACAGAAACACCTTTTCCTACAGGGATGTTAGTATTTAAAACTGATGGGTTAGCCCATCCATTTGATGAAGCACCTAAGACCGTTTCGTCATAAGTTCTAGCAGAAGAACTATTGTTAGGAGAATTATCAAAACCATTAACAGAACCACCAGCACCAGTTACCAAAATATCATCTATTAATTGATGATAATTATAGTTGCCTGTAGTGTTTGTTGGTGAAGAGAAAAATCTCCATCTACGTCTGCCATTTCCGCCAGCAACAAAACGTTGAGTGATTACTTTTCCTGAAACAGTACCTGCACTTAAATCACCTACACGAGCAGTGTTTGAAACATTAGACACTAATATTAATTTATTGCTTGTTGTTAATGTAGAACTATTGGTAATGGAAAGAGTATTTATTAATTCAAGTGTGTCTTGTAAAGTAGCACCATTTGCACGTGTTAAAATTAAGCTACTTAAACTTCGAGTTGCAGTACTTGTTTGATCCATGAAAATGGATGCATTTGTTGTAGACCCAGCGATAGTTAAACTAGATGTAGTACTACCCTTGATAGATCCTGAAGTGCGAGAGATGTCACCATTTAAGGCTAAGCTATTTCCATTTAAATCTAATTCTCCAGCGGTTAATGTCAACGTACCTGAAATGATAGTTGTACCAGAAAGTGATTTAGCTCCAGAACCTGAAATGTTAACATTATTGTAAGTGGTTGTAAAAATGGTTTGTGCTCCTGCATTATTAAAGTTTACAGATCCAGTACCTTCAACAAAATCACCTGTACCTGAAATCGTACCTGAGATGTTTAAGTCACCATCATTACTAGTTGCAAAAACAATTGAATTTTCTGTTGAAGACCCGTTCATGGTTATGTTACCAGTAACGTTTAAAATACCTGTGCTTATGTTTAATATACAATCTCTAGATCCAGAAGAAGGATTATCCATGGTAATGCTACCACCAACGTCCATAGTTCCTGCAGAAACATCAATTTTTTTAGCTCTTGAGTTTGAAGTAGGAACTTGAATAGTAACGTTACCTGAAACCGTTAATTTATTTGTAGATGTAATGGTCATGGTAGTATTTGATCCGCCAGTAGCCATTATCAATGATGCACAAACAGCTGTCGAAGAATTTACAGTACAAGTTGCTCCATTTGCAATGGTTACTGCTGTACTTGCTGTAGGAATTCCATTATTCCAACGTGCAGCGTCTGACCAATTCCCTGATCCAGAAAAGGTGGATGTTTGAGAAAATGTAAAATTAAATGTAAGAGTAAGGATAAAGAGGAGCGTTAATTTTTTCATGCTTGAAATAGAACTGTAAATCATTGTTTTTCAGTGTAAAGTTACTAAAGAATAATTTATTATTGATGTAAAATAGAAATACCCCGATTAAACGAGGTATTTCTGAGAGAGCTCAATTAAATTAACAACAACGCTACGAGTAATTCAATACCTGTGCC